>QMND01000030.1 GCA_003647605.1 Candidatus Shapirobacteria bacterium
GTTTTGTTTTGTCTTTGATTCTACTGTTTATTTTTCCACCTAGGTTTTCTTTTACATATTCATCAATATTTACCTTTTTGTATATGTTGGCGTGATTTCTACCTGTCCAAACAAAAGCTCTAGCGATTCCAATAGCTCCCACTGTTTCTAGTTTATCTGCATCAAAAACAATCTTTGCTTCCAAGGTTTTAGGTTTGTTTCTGGTTCTATATCTGTGAGAAATAATACAGTCCTGAATATGTTTAATTTTATTTTGAGAATAACCTAATTTTTTTAGAATAGGTTCAGCCATTTTGGCACCTTCAATGGCATGGTCTGTATTTCCACTAGGATCATCCATTTCTCTTTTTCCTCCTATATCGTGGAGTAAACTAGCTGCCTCAACTACACTCATATCCACGTTCTCGTTTTTGGCAATATGTAACGCTAATCTATAAACTCGCATTACATGGTCAAAATTATGAGCAGGGCAAAAAGTTAATTCTTTTTTTACAATTTTTTTAATTTCTGTGATTTTATTTTTGGGAGTGATGTTGAATTGTTGCATAATTATGGTGATTATAGCATTGAACTAGATTTTCAATATTATCCAACTGGGTTGATGTTTAGGTCAGAAAATTTTATTAACTATAAAATTTTAATTCCTAACTCATTTTGGTTTTTGATAAAGTGGTTGTCAAAAGTAGTTTAAAAGTCGTTGAGTTTGATTAAGTCCGATAATGTCTTGCTGATAATGTCACAACCATGAGGCAAGCCAGACATGTCATCAGCTCCTGATCCGCAGGCTGACACGAACATCAGATATTTTTTGGATAGGAGAAATGGATATGTGGTACCACCAACTGCACATATATTGAAGTTTTGTCTAAATTCAGCTATATCTGTGTAACCGATCTGGTTGGGAATAATAGTCAGTACCCAAGATTTGGGTTCTTGGGAAGGTTCGGTATAAGAAATTTCGTACACATGACCCTGTTCGTTTTCACTAAAACTGTTGACAAACTTTTGGAAATAATCCAAGCCATTACTTAAACCACATTCTAGATTGTTTTGATAAAGTTCGTCAGCTTTAAATCTGTCTAAGACCTTAAAGGATTGGGCAGCTGAAATATGAATTGGTAAATTGTGTGGTTTGGTAAAAGTAAATTCCCGCGATACAGTGGGGGAAATTACAGGTGAAGATGTTGAGGTGGGCAAAACAGCTTGGGTAACAGATAGGATCGGTGTGGTTGAATGAGGAGTAGTGGAAACAAGTTCGAGTTTAGAGGATAGTAGTTTGATTTGTTGTTGTTGATAAACCAAAATCGAGACAAAGAGAACGGTCAAAGAGATAAATATAATAGGAAAAAGTTTGTTAATTAAAGCTAAATTGGGCTTTTCAGTTTGGGGTTGGTGGCTGGGAGCAGATAAATCCATTTGATTGGTTGTTAAATTGTTAATACATAAATGATAAAAGAAGGGAAGGAAAAAGTAAAAGGTTGTGAAAACAAAAAAATATCTAGGCACTAAATTCACCGTATTTATATAAATACGGTGAGCGGCATTCACTGTATTTACAAAAAAGATACATGTTTCCTGATTTTGTGAAGTATTAGGTAGTAGCCAAGTTTTTTAAATAAGGCAAGATGAGGCGGGACCAATATGTCAGTTGGAGTTGGTACTGTTGGAGAAATTTCAGATCAACAAAACCAACCTCTTTTGACGAATCAGTTTCTTGAATATGAACCTGGTCTGAATCCAGCTGAAAAATATAAACCAAACCTAAATGACAACGGTTAACCGGATTGTCGTTAAGATAAATCAAACCAACAAATTTCTTATTTATAATTTTGGCCTGAAGTTCAACCTCTTCGGCCAGTTCTCTATACAAGGCAGTTTGAATAATGTCGTCTGATTGGTCTAAATCAAATTTTTCCACATGACCACCTAAAAACAGAGGATATAAACTATTAAGTCGAGTTTCGTTGGCAGAAACTTTTTGGTGAAGAAAATATTTATTTTGGTAAGTTAGAATAATTTGAGGAATGATTTGTTTGTAACTAGGATCTTTTTCCAGATCAGACCTAATTTTGAATTGAGATTGACGGAGAAGTAGTTGGTAATAATAATCCAACTGGTCTTGTTTGAAACCAGTCCATTGGCCTGACTTGAATAATTTAGTAGCCTGGATACAAAGAATGGGTTGGTCGAGTTTGGACATGGTTTGATTTTAGCAGGTGTTAGAATGGGTTATGAGTAAAATAAAAAACATTAGGGCTAGGGAGATTTTGGCTTCGGGCGGCAATCCAACCATTGAAGTCGAAGTCGAATTGGAATCGGGAGAGGTGGGGTTGGCTTCAGTCCCCTATGGAGTCTCAGCTGGCAGTAAAGAGGCGATAGTTTTGGTCGATGGTGATATGGACAGATACAAAGGCAAGGGAATGTTGAAGGCGGTGAATATAGTTGAAACAGAAATTAAGAAGGTTCTAGTAGGACAACAAGCAAAAGATCAGCAAAAAATAGATCAAATTATGATCGATTTGGATGGGACAGAAAATAAGTCAAGGTTGGGGGGTAATTCGATTTTAGCGGTATCTTTGGCGATAGCTAGGGCTGGAGCTAAAGAGGATGGTTTAGAATTGTATAGATATTTGAGACAGGTTTTTGGAATTGATGATCAAAACTGGAGGTTGCCCCAACCGATGGTGGTAATGATTGAGGGTGGTAAACACGCCGACCAAACCACCGATATTCAGGAGTATTTGGTAACTATAAAAAAAGATCAGAGAATTAGGGACAGTTTGGAAACGGAAATGGAAATTTATAGCAGTTTGAGGCAGGTGTTAAAAAGACAGGGTTTAAGTATCAATGTAGGCAATGAGGGGGCTTTTGCGCCGAGCGGGATAGTTAGCAACCAAAAGCCGTTTGAATATTTATTGGAAGCTATAGAAAAATCGGGGCATAAAGTTGGTGATGAAGTGGCTTTGTCGATTGATGCGGCCGCCTCAGAGTTTTACAACCACCAAACGGGCCTGTATGAATTGAAATTAGAGGGTAGAAGTATGAGAGCCGACGAGTTGATGGGTTATTATTTGGACTGGGTAAAAAAGTACCCGATTATAACGGTGGAAGACTTGTTAGATGAAAATGATTGGGAAAATTGGGTTAAATTAACAGCTAAGTTGGGACAGGTGATTCATATCGGTGATGATTTGACGGTAACTAATAGAAAATTATGGCAAAAGGCTATAGATATGAAAGCTTGTAATGGGATTTTGATTAAATTGAACCAAGCTGGCAGTTTGACGGAAACGGTTAATTGCTGTTTGTTGGCTAAACAAAAAGGTTTGATAACGGTGCCAAGCCATCGAGGCGGAGGCGAAACCGATGATAGTTTTATGGTTGATTTGGCGGTAGCCATGGGCAGTGCCTATATTAAGGTAGGGCCGACCAGAGGCGAGAGGGTGAGTAAATATAACAGGCTGATGAAAATTGAAGAGGATTTGGGGAGGTAGGTTGAGGTTTGAGTACCCATTTCGGTGGCTAAACGATTCATTTGTTGTTTGAGTTGGGGTTGTAACCTAATAGTTAACACCTCATTTTTGGGTGCATGCAAATTGACTTTTAATTTAACTTTTTTGGTTTGACTTAAAAAGTCAGTAAAATCGTGATTGTCCCAAAACAGGGCTTCGGCTTTTTTGGTTTTGAAATTTGGAATTCTGTTAGTTTTGTTTTTGGTCATTGATTAGCCTCCTTTCTTTTCTGCTAGAGTCTCTAAAAAAGATTATACAATGTATCACAATTGTCAAATACGTGTAAGTTCAATCGAGCAGTGCACCAGCTGAGGTAAAATTCAGTATGGTTTAAAATACAACCATGAATATATATTTTGTGAGACATGGACAGTCGGAGGGCAATAAAAAGAAAATATATCAGGGTGATGGTGTGTGTTTGTCTGAAAAAGGCGTAAATCAAGCTAAAACAGTAGCCAAAAGACTGAGAAATTATGATATAGATGTAATTTATTCCAGTCCCTATTTACGGGCAAAACAAACTGCCGAAATTATTTCAGAAGAGCTAAATTTACCAGTTGAATATTGGGACAAACTGAAGGAACTTAAAAGGCCGTCGGTACTTGAGGGTTTGGAATACAGCCACCCCAAGGCTGGCAAAATTAAAAAAATAATGTCAGAAAATGAAAATATAGCTGACTGGAAATATGAAGACGGAGAATCGTTTAATGATCTTTTGACTAGAGCCAAAGCCATAAAAAAACACATCTTTAAACAACACAAAAAACAGAATGTGGTTTGTGTATTGCATGTTCAAATTTTAACCATGACTGTTTTGAGTATAATTTTGGAAGATAAGATAAGTCCTGATGTTTTTTGGCAGTTTTACCGCCACAGTAGACAAAAAAATACTGGAATAACTCAGGTAAAATACAGTCAAACTTTTGGATGGAATTTGATTAGTTGGAATGATACAACCCATTTGTGAAAACAGTTAACCAAGTTGTTTGGCCATGTTGTAAGTTCAACTGAGTAATGCACCAGTTGAGATAAATTATGCAGTAGCCAAGCGTGTGGTTGACAAAACCCATAATCAGGTCTACAATGCGTTTATGAAACAACAGGTTTTGGAACAGAATTTTGAAATCATCACCGGCTATACATTTAGAACTGCCCTTAAATATACTAACTCAGGCAATTACAGAGTAGTTCAATCAAAAGACTTGTCTCAAAATCTAGTTATCGAATCTAAACAACTTCCCAAAATAAACTTCACAGTCAAATCTACAAACTCGGTCGTAAAAAAAGGTGACATATTACTTTCAGCCAAAGGATTGTTTAAGGCCTCCATTGTTAATCTGGGCAAAGATAAAATTATGGCATCGTCATCTGTCTACATTCTTCGGCCAAAATCAGATGTTTTTATCAGCAAATATGTGGCCATTTACCTAAATTCCCCTAGAGGACAAATTAGTTTAAAAAAAATAGCTTTTAGTGGGCAAATTAAATTTATAAAACAATCAGATTTAAAAAAAATACCTATTACTAACCTCTCTTTAAGTAGGCAACAGATGATTATCGATGCTTATTCAAATTTAGAGGAATTGAATCGGTTACAAATAAAACAACAGGAAATATACAATAATCTTATAAATTCGTTATTTAGTAATTAAATTATTTAAAACAAAAAATGGCAAAATATACACAAAGCGAACTTAACAAAACCTTATGGGCGGCAGCCGATTCTTCCCGAACCACAGTCGATGCAGGTGTTTACAAAGACTATGTTTTAGTAATGCTTTTTTTCAAATATCTAAGTGATTTGTCGAAGAAACAAAAGGCTAAATACGTCGAGAGGTTTGGAAACGACATTGATCGAATTGAAGCAAAAATGAAATTGGACAGATTTTATCTACCAGACGATGTGAATTTTGATTATATCTACAGCATCATTGAGCAAGATAATATCGGCGAGGAATTAAACAAGGTTTTTCACAAAATAGAGGAGCTAAATAAAGACAAACTAGAGGGAGTCTTCAGTGTCGATTTTAATTCTGAGGCTATATTAGGCAAACAAGAGGCCAGAAACAAGATGATTCGCAACTTGATACAAGATTTCCACCAAATAGACTTGTCAGAAGTTGATGATGATGTAATTGGCAATGCTTATATGTATATGATTGAACGATTTGGTGCAGATGCAGGCAAAAAAGCTGGAGAGTTCTTCACGCCAACCCATGTTTCCAAATTAGTGGCCATGTTATCTCAACCCAAAGAAGGTGATCGTATATGTGACTTTGCTTGCGGATCTGGCGGTTTACTTTTGCTGGCAGGTAAGGAGGTCGAAAAGAAAGGTTCTAAAAACTATGCTCTTTATGGACAAGAATCAAAAGGAAGTACTTATCAATTGTGTCGAATGAATATGTTTTTACACGGACAGGATTCGGCTCGAATCGAATGGGGAGACACGCTAAATAATCCCCTGCTTCTAGAAAATGGCAATTTAATGAAATTTGATCGTATCGTCTTAAATCCCCCTTTCTCTCTTAAAAAATGGGGCTATGAAAATGCGGAACATGACAGGTTTAACAGATTTTTTAGAGGTATACCGCCCAAAAATAAAGGTGATTATGCCTTTGTGTCTCATTTGGTTGAAACTTTAAAACCTAAAACAGGCAAGGGAGTTATTATCGTGCCTCACGGTGTACTTTTTAGGGGAGCCAAAGAAGGCAAAATTCGCGAGGCTTTATTGAGAGAGAATATCATCGATGCTGTTATTGGTTTACCGGCTAAACTTTTCCAGACTACTGGTATCCCTGTGGCTATTTTAGTCATAGATAGGTCTAGAGAACAAGGTGGAGCAAATGAAGACAAGAAAGATGTTTTATTTATTGAAGCATCCAAAGAGTTTAAGGCCGAAAAAGCTCAAAATATTCTTAGCGATGAAAATATTCAAAAGATTTTTGATACTTATGTCAACAGAAAGGAAATAGAAAAATTTTCTAGAGTTGTGGATTTGAACGAAATTGAAGAAAACGACTTTAATCTAAATATAACTAGGTATGTGGATACATTTGAGGAGGAAGAACCAGTTGATATTGAAGCCAATTTGAAAGAGTTGGAAGATATAAATCCAAAGATTAAGAAATTGGGGGAGAAAATGGAGGGGTATTTGAGAAAATTGGGGATAAAGTAATTTAAAAGATTGCAAAAGAAAACAATGAATCAAAAAGTAAAATCAATAAACAACAGTATTAAAAACAAGATATTTACGATTCGTGGAACGCAGGTCATGCTTGATCGTGATTTAGCTGTATTGTATAAGACTGATACAAGAACACTAAAACAAGCTGTTAATAGAAATATTAAGAAATTTCCTTCAGACTTTTTGTATAAATTAAATGATAATGATATTGAGTTGATGGTATCACAAATTGTGATACCATCAAAAAGTCATTTGGGTGGGGCTTTACCGTATGCTTTTACTGAACAAGGCGTAGCTATGCTTGCCTCAGTATTACATACAGATATGGCAATTAAAGTGAGTATTCAGATTATCCGTGCTTTTGTGCAAATGCGTAGCTTCTTATCTCAAAATGCTGAAATTTTTATTAGGTTGCAAAGACTTGAGGATTACAAAGAGCTATCTAGTAAACAGTTAAACAGATTACTTAAGGCTTTAGAAGATAAAACATTAAAACCAAAACAGGGCATTTTTTATGATGGACAAATTTTTGATGCTTATAAATTCGTTAATAAAATAATAAAATTCGCAAA
>QMND01000031.1 GCA_003647605.1 Candidatus Shapirobacteria bacterium
ATTTTAACTGATACTCCCACTAACACCCCGACGTCAACCGACAGTCCTACTCCAACCAATATTCCAACTAACACTCCCACCCCAATCCAAACTGATATTCTTACTCCAACACCGACACCAATTTCTTTTTTAATATTAAAACAACTATCAACTAATGTTTAAGAAACTGTCTAAATTACTATTAACAATAGTTTTGTTTTTCGGCATTTCTTCACCTGTTTTAGCTGGTAATGACTTGGTTGTTAATTGCACCTCTTCTCCTTCAAATTGTTCTGTATCCCCAACCAACACTCCACTTTTTTCCGAAGCTGATGTCAAACCTGGTTTTAATTTTTATCAAAGTCTAACTGTTAATATTACCGATTTAGACGAAGATTATTGCGACCTAACTGTTACTGCCGACAATTTGATTGATACTTCCAACCTAGCTTCCGTCCTGATTAGTCAACTAAGCCGAGATGGCATTTTGGTTAAATCTTTCACTATTAGCGAATTATCTAATCCAACTTTTATCGAAACAATCCCCAATAATTCTTCTTATGTCTATCAATGGAAAATAAACATGGACGAAAATGCCGGCAATCAATACCAAGGTCAAAATCTTAGTTTTGACATCAAACTAAACTTTTCCTGCAGAGCTCAACCTAGTTCCACTCCTACTCCAACTCCAGCCCCTTCCACTCCAACTCCAGTTGTTAATCCCACCAGCGGAGTTATCTTAAACGAACTAATGCCGGGTCCCACCGATAATCAAGAATGGTTTGAAATTTATAATTCTAATCCTTTTACTGTTATTCTTCAGAATTGGCAATATGATGATATAGACAGTGGTGGTGGTAATCCTCGTCCTCTTAACATTACTATCCCTGCCTACTCTTTTTATGTGGTCGAAGTTGGTAGTGGTTATTTTAATAACAGTGGCGGTGACTCCGTTAGACTAATTGATGACTCAGGCACCCAGGTTGACATATTTAGCTACACTAATTATTCATCTAGTCTTAGTTGGTCCAGACAAAGTGACAACCATTGGTGTTTAACCGATTTAAGTAAAGGTCTAGCCAATAGTCCCTGTCCTGGAGGGACTAATCCAGCTCCCACATCCCCACCGTCTTCCTCCAGTTATAGTTGTAATGATGCTTCACCATCTACGCCTGTTTTAGAGTCAGCTATTCAGCAAACCGATGGATCTGTTTTGTTATCTTGGACACTAGCCACTCCCGTTACTCATTATTTAGTTGCTTATGGTCATACTCCAGGTAACCCTCTCTATGGTAATCCCAATGTTGGAAATACTACCTCTTACACTGTTTCTGGTTTAACTGCTGGAGCTCAATATTGTTTTTATGTTCGAGCTATCAACGGCTGTATGCCTGGCGATGCTTCTAATGAAATTTGTGTTAACGCAAGCTCCACTATCGCTTATTTAGAAACTACTCCACCTCAAAGTTTTCAGTCAGGAGTTTTAGGAGAAACTACTGAGCCGGAAGAATTGAGTCAAGAATCAGAAGTGGAAGAAAATGGAGGACAAGTTGAAGGAGTTCAATCCAATTGTCAAAATTACTGGTTGCCTATACTTTATATAATTGCTTTTTTTATTAACATTCTATATTTAAATAAACAAGCTCAGAAACAAGCCAACAAATCTAACTCAACCTCTGTTCCCTACCTAACTCCTCTTATTTTGCCAGCCATAGCCTTTTTAATTGACACCTTTATGCTCAAATCTCGTTGCTGTCGGATTTGTACCGTTTATTGTCATTATTTTTGGATTGGCAACATCTTGTCCTACTTAATTCCGATTTACTATTACAAAAAAACAAAGTAATTATATTTACTCACCTGTTTTTTATTTTATTAAAAAACAGAGTAGAATAAGGTCATGAAAAAATTTCTTCACTTTCTAATTTTCTCTATTTTGCTATTCAGTTGTTACTTTTCATTCACCACAACTTCTTTAGCCCAATCTAGTAAAGATGCCGATCAAGTAATTGAAGCTAGAGTAACAGAAGTTTTAGAGGAGGAACAACACCAAACCTTAGGCAGTGATCATTTGTATCAGAAACTCAAACTTCATGTCTACAAAGGCAGTTTGAAAGACAAAGAAATCATTGTTACCAACGGAGAACTGCCTCTAGCCAATCTTCAAAAATACAAAGTCAACGATCGCCTTATTATTAGTTGTGGTCAAGACTTAGACGGTCAGGATTTTTTTCAAATAATTGACTCTGTCCGCCGTGACTCTCTTCTGCTTTTATTTATTTTATTTCTAGCTATTACCTTAGTCGTGGCCCGTTTTTACGGTTTTAGTTCTTTATTAGCTACTGCTTTCTCTTTTTTAATTATCTTCAAAATCATTTTACCTCAAATTATTAAGGGAACCGATCCGATTCTTATTTCTGTCATAACCTCTTTGATCATCATTCCTGTTACTTTTTATCTGTCACATGGTTTTAATTTAAAAACAAATGTGGCTATATTAAGTACCTTTTTTGCCTTATTAGCAACAGCTCTGTTGGCTACCGTTTTTGTAGAGTTAGCTAAATTGACTGGTTTATCCAGCGAAGAAGCTGCCATTGTTAAAAGTAATTTTGAAAACACTATAAATATGAAAGGTCTAATTTTATCTGGAATTATGTTGGCCTCTTTGGGAGCCTTAGATGATATTACCATTGCTCAAGCTGGTATTGTAGCTCAACTCAGTCAGACCATGAATGAAACTAGTTTTATTCAACTTTACAAAAGAGCCATGGCTGTTGGTCGAGATCATATAACTTCTATGGTTAACACTTTAATTTTGGTTTATACTGGGGCATCTCTGCCACTATTACTTCTCTTTGTTGATAATCCTCATCCTTTTGCCGAGATTATTAATTACGAATTTATTGCCGAGGAGGTGGTTCGGACTTTGGTGGCTAGTATTGGCTTAGTTTTGGCTGTACCTTTATCTACCGTCCTCGCCTCAATCTTTTATTTAAAAAGAAAAAATGGTTAAGGGTTTTGTTTTTTTTCTTTTAGCTATATACTGATATTGTGAAAAGAAAATTGTCTTTACTATTCATTCCTCAAGCTGGAAACAACTATAAAGCTCTACTTACTCAACCTTCTTTTTTAGGTCTTTTTATTGCCCTTTATTTACTTAATCAGTCCTTAGTCAAATCTTTCACTATTTTTAAACCAGGCGTTTTGGGTTATTCATCTAAAATTACTGTTAGTAAAATAGTTAAATTAACCAACCTAGAAAGGGTTAAACACCACCTTCAACCACTTAACTACAACGCAGACTTATCTTTGTCAGCCACCAACAAAGCCAAAGATATGTTTAAGGAAAACTATTGGGCTCACAATTCACCTTCCGGTAAGACCCCTTGGGATTTTTTCAAAGAGATTGATTATCAATATTCAGTAGCGGGAGAAAATTTAGCCAAAGATTTTTATGACAATGAATCTGTTATTAAGGCTTGGATGAAATCCCCTACTCATCGGGAAAATATTTTACATCCCAAATATTTGGAAATAGGTATTGGGGTAGTTGACGGTACCCTAAATGGAGTTAAAACCACTTTGGTGGTTCAGCATTTTGGTCGACCCTTAGATTTAGCTAACTTACAAGAAAACCAGCTGGCTCCTACCGATTCACCTCTAATTCCAGTCTCAGCCGGCCAACCTCAAGTTTTATCTCAGCAACAGTCTAAACAGCTGATTAGTCCTCTTCAAATTAGCAAAACCGTTGGTGCTGTTTTGTTTATGGTCCTAATTTCCGTTATGTTTATAGATGGTTATTTTACTATCAAAAACAAAACTAAGAGATTATCAGGTTCTGTCACTGGCCATATTAGTTTTCTAGCTATTATTTTTATGTTGTTATTATTTAGTCAACAGGGGAGTATCTTCTAATGCCCAAAGATATTATCAAAGAATTAAAACAAAAACCTTCAGAGTTTATTTTTTTAGTTATCATGTTATTGCTGGCTTCAGTTCTCTTTTTTTATTTCAACTACAACCCCCATTTTCAACGCCGTGTTATCTATTTTACTTCTGGAGCCTATCTCTTCTGGAGTCTTTTTCACCACTATAAACGAGGCGATTTAGAGTTGTCGATTGTAATTGAATATCTTTTGATAGCTATTTTTGCCGTTGTTTTGATGACTACTACTTTAATTTAGTTTTCTCCACTTTTTAATTTCTTGATGATTGCCAGACAGTAATATATCAGGCACTTTGTGTCCTTGCCAATTTCTGGGTTTAGTATATTGAGGATATTCTATATTTCTTTTACCAGCTATTTTGGAAAAACTTTCAATTTGACTAGATTCTTCTTTCCCCAAAACTCCCTTAATTAACCTACTTAAGCTGTCAATTATAACCATGGCTCCAATTTCTCCTCCGCTCAATATATAGTCGCCTATCGATATAACCTCATCTGCCACAAAATCTAACACCCTTTGATCAAAACCCTCATAATGTCCACAAACCAAAATTAAATTTTCACCTTTAGCTAACTCTTCGGCTTTGGCTTGTTTGTATTTCTTGCCCTTAGCTGACAAAGCTATAACTCTAGCTCTAGCCATACCTCTTTTCTTTTTGATTTCTTCTACGGCTCGAGCCACCACATCAACCCGAATCAACATTCCGACTCCACCCCCAAAAGGATGGTCGTCCACGCTTCCATAGCTGTCAGTTGCCCAATCTCTTAAATTGTTTATATTGATTTTTATCAACCCTTTTTCTACACCCTTCTTAACCATGCTTTCTCCAAAAACTGATTCAAACATTTTAGGAAACAAAGTTACTACTTCAATTTGCATAGCTTATTTTAACAATTAAGTTGCTTAAGTGTTTGACTGTCTCAGTTCAATCCCTATTTCCAACAGAATTTTAGCCACATCACCCATAACCCCGTCTAAAGGCTGAGTCGCATCTATGTTCCTCCACCTTTTTGGGTAAAGCCTGGCCAATTCTCCATATTTTTTTGCAGATCGCTTTGTAAACTCAACCAAATCAGGAAGCAGGTCCCACCTGTCGTCATTTATGCCGCCAGCTTTAAGATACCGTCTCTTTCTTTCTAATAAAGTTTCCACATCACCGCCTAAAAATATCCACCTATCTGGTAACAAACCGCCTGTCGCTATCATATTTATTCCCCAAACTAACAAGCTGGGTATTTTTTGTCCCTGAAACGCCCAACTGGTACTCCAATACCTATCAAGTACTACGGATGTGCCATTATTTATTTTCTGCCGTATTTCTGGGACCAACTGGGCTCGAGCTGATGCATAAGCTAAAACAGCAGCCCGCTCATTTACATTCGGAATATCTGGTGATTGAACTGCTTTTCTAATTGCTTCACCAAAAGGAGTTCCACCAGGTTCTCTATACACACAAACATCTCCCGGCCACAAATCAACTATTCTTTTTGTGACAGTTGTTTTGCCACCACCCGCTATACCTTCAACAACTACAAACTTTGCCTCATCAGGTACTGCTACGGCCCATTTTTTTTCACTCTCACACATTGTCCATTTAATTTTTTAATGATGGGCAAGATACTTACAAAATACACAAACATACCGCCACAATCAATCACTAAATCTATCTTTGTTTTTTATTTTCCTAAAAATAGTTCAATTTTCAAAAAACATCTTATTTTCTCAACTCCACACCAAACTAATGTATACTCTGAATATGAAAACTAACCAAACCCAAACAGCCGTTATCGTTATTCCTACTTACAATGAAATCGACAATATCGGTAAAATGCTCGACTATTTATTTACTAAAACTTTTCCATACATTCACCAAAAAAAAACTAACCAACAAGATTGGAACATGAAAGTTTTAGTGGTTGACGGTAATTCTCCCGATGGAACTGGTAAATTAGTTACCCAAAAAGCCAAAAAGTACAAAGAAATTTATCTCTATACTGAAACCAGCAAAGATGGTATCGGAGCCGCCTATTTGAAAGGTTTTAAATATGCCATGTCCAAATTAAAAGCCGATGTGGTTTTTGAATTTGATGGTGATTTTCAACACCCCCCTGAAACCATTCCTGTTATGCTCCAAGCCATTGAAGATGGTTACGATTATGTCATCGGATCTAGGAAAATTAAAGGTGGTTCTAATCCAAAAGGTTGGGGATTTAAGAGGGTTTTCTTTTCTGAAGTTGGCGGTTTGGTGGCCCGTCTAATTATGTTTTTTCCTTTCAAAAACTTTTTCAAAGTTACCGATCCAACCACTGGTTTAAAAGTAACTCGGGTTAAAGGTATTTTAGATCAACTAGATATGGATTATTCTCATCTTTATTCAAAAAGTTTTGGTTACAAGTTGGAATTACTTTTCAATACTTTAAAACTAAAACCAAAATTCAAAGAAATTCCTCTAAAATTCCAAGTCAGAACAGCTGGTGAATCAAAAATTCAAACCCAAACAGCCAAAGATATTTTTAGAGTTGTGTTTTTACTTCGTTGGCATGACGATTTTACCCAAAAATTTCTCAAATTTGGCACCATAGGCGGATTCGGTTTTTTAATTAACTTTTTTGGTCTAAAAATATTTTCTTCCCTTTATAAAAAGATGCAGTTTCAGATAGGTCTAATCAATTTTCTAGCTAATGCCACTGCTTCCGAAATTGCTATTATTTCTAATTTTATTGGTAATAATTTGTGGACATTTGCTAAACAAAAAATTACATCTTCAACTCAAATCTTGTCTAAATTTGTGGCTTTTAATTTATCTTCTATTGTGGGTGGTATTTTAGTTCCATCTTTTATAATCGGATTAGGCACTCAATTTTTAGGTGACCAATATAAAACCATTCTTTTATTTTTAGCTGTCTTTGGTTTTACTGTTCCCTATAACTGGTTTATCTACAATAAGGTTATTTGGAAAAAGAAAAAAGCTTAATAATAATTTAGAGCTAGCTTTTACCCCTGTTTTCCAAGTTATTATCATAAGCATAAGCTTGCGTCTATAGTTCAATGGATAGAATATCGGCCTCCGAAGCCGGTGATGAAGGTTCGACTCCTTCTAGGCGCACCCAAGCTAACATAGTTTATAATTCATTAACTTATGAAATTTAAACCAAACTTAAAAATTTTTAATTC
>QMND01000032.1 GCA_003647605.1 Candidatus Shapirobacteria bacterium
CAGAGTATACAAGGACTCTTTACGGAATAGCCACGAAGAGACCGAACGGATCACCGAAGGTCTTCAGGCTGCAGGTCAGAGACAAGGTTGCAACCGAACAGGTTCCACCGCTGTTTGAGCCTGTTACATTCAGGGCCAACATTGGCGTGGACGCAGCCGAGCTGGAGCTAAGGCACAGCAACAGGACAAGATTCACCAAGTCATCTGCAGAGATGCCGTCGGTAGAGGAGATTCTCGAGTCAGACATACTCGATGGATATACCTTCAGACTTAACGAGTTGCCTGAAGCAGCCCAGAAATGTGCGTCTGACTGGAGCTTCTTCATCGTGACTATTGGAGACGTTCTCTCAGTTGGCAGTAAGACCGACAGGGGAACAATACCCGTGACGATTGGAGACGACTCTCTACCGGATGAGACGAGAACCGTCTGGGTTCCAGAGCATCTGGAGCATCTGATAGACTTCGGTGTTGGTTCAAGGATCGTCGTTACTGGACGTGCACGAGAGACCAGTTTCAACGAGCAGGTCGTCTACAGCATAAACGCTGACGGTATATACGCCATACCGTATCTCAAGACAGATCCAGGATCTATATTTGAGAGTTTGGGTGAGGAGTAGACATCTCCTCATCTCTTTTTATTTTTTTGGTGTTGAACGTGGAGAAGAACAATATATCTATAAAGATAGGCAGAATTGAAGTCGGAGTCACGTCTGACAAAGATGTCGATGAAGTTGTCGAAACAGTTTTAAAGCTTCTAGACGAGATAATCCGCAGGATAGGTGAGGACAAATCCAGCTTGACGAGGATGGAAATCTGAAGTTCTTGAAGCGTCTCGACGAGATTGTCGAGGAAGCTGAGAACAAGAAAGTTGCACATCCATCGGTTGCAATTGCAATGGCAAACGGCAATCCGTTGACCCTTAAGAAAATACCGAGACACAGGATGTCTGAATCTGAGGCTCATAAGTGGGCTGAAGCGAGAGATGGATACTGTGCAGGACTTCTACATATATGTGGAGAGCCATACTGGTACTGCTATGTGGTTGATAGGAATGACGGTATCTGAACGTGAGTTAGAGTCTCTTGCTCTTGCAGCAGAGTGCTGCAGAATTGGAAAATATAAGATCTTACCTTCAAATTATGTAGAACTTAGGAAGTGGGAGAAGCTCTACGAAAAGAAGAAGTTCAAGTGCGATGAGACCATATATATAGTCAAAAAGATGATTATGCACTCGAACAATCTTCCGCCATGCTGTGTAAAGGGGATATGCAAATGAAGGAATGGGAAGACTCCGAAGAGACAATGCTTTACTGCCCAAACTGTAAGAACCCTCTCCTCTATGTTATAATGGAGGAGAAGGAAGTATATCGAAAGTTGCCTATGGACAACGAAAATCTGGAAAGGCTGGAGTGGACCTATAGCTTTGTGTGCTCCAAGTGTGGCCATGAAGTCCAAGGCACGAGATATGAAGAAGAAGTTCCTATGAGGCAGAAAGTGGAAGTTGAATGCGCAATATGCGGAAATAAGTTCAAGGCATATGCTACAGAGGGATGGGTTCCCATATGCAAGGAATGCCACGAGGAGTTTGGTCTGCATGGGGATTGAGGAAGACTGGTGCTACGGCTGCAAGCATTGTGTATCCGATCCAGAAGTAATAGATCGAGAATGCCCGATTGATTATATGGTTCTTGCAGAGTACCACGACCACGTTATATGGTGCAGCAAGTTTAAGAACCTAGAGTTTGCGGACAATAATCACTGGACAGTTCAACGCGTGTCGTGCGATGGATGGGATGATGGTAAATAGGAGGTTATAGAGTGGTCAAGACACCGGAACTGGACAAGCTTGGAAAGGCCATAGAAGTTGGCGAAGGCGAAGATAAGTGGGAGATCATATCCAGATTTCTGGAATGGGCAGAGGAGAATGATATATATCTTGCTCGCTGGAGAAATGGAAAATTGGAAGGTCTCACTTTAGATGACTACACAGGGGTTCTTTATGACTATTTTGGTGTTGATCCAGATGAGCTAGATGAAGAGAGAAAAGAACTTCTTATGGAATTGACTAGGATTGAGAATGAACGCAAGAAGATACAGGATAAGCTGGATGCCTTAGATTATCAGGATCTGTGTGGATGAGAAAATTAACCAAGTATGAAACAAATGTACTGGTTGGATTGCTAGCCATTATGGGTTCATATTTGATAGGTGAACATCTATATACTTGGCATAGAATAGATTGGGGTGACTGGATAGGACACGAGACATATGGATTCATACTCATCGCGTCCTCTATAATTCTTTACATCTTGAATAGGAAGAGGTCAGATTGAAAACCCTGCTGATATTTTGCGGTTATGGAAGAAGGTGGAGAGAGGAGGAGAAAAAGAAACTATCTAGACTTGGAGAGAAGTATGACCTTCTCCTCACAGAGACTCCCTTCAACTCTGTTGGATGGGAGAGATATTCACTGACATTTCTGAGAGACTTGAAGTCACTTGGACCGTTACCATATTTTTACGTTGCATCTTGGGGAACGGAATCCAAGAGTTGGGTAAATTATCTCCTTCGCCACAGTAACTTTAAAGGTCTATACTGGAATGGAGAGTTTGAAAATCCTTTAAAGCCTCCACCAGAAAAAGACTACTATGGTGCCGAGTGGAAGCTGTGGATTCCATACACAGCTGGAACGAGGATTGGAGAGATATTTGAGTACATAAATGAATGTAATTTTCCAAACGAATGTATATCCGTTCAGCCAAACGTGTATCAACCGAGACACAGGAGGACATTTATAGATCTATACAGGATATACAGGCTGGCAAGGAAGTACAACCTGCACCTAGAATTTGAATACGATGAAAATATGCATAGAAAGCTGTTCTACTATAGGGTTTTGAACTGGTATGATCCAGATATATTCAACTGTATCTATGGTGGAGAAAAGCAGATACTAAAGGTGGAAGACATACTATGATTGCACTCGCACTATCCGCTCATCCAGACGACTCTGAGCTTGGAGCAGGTGGAATGCTTTCAAAAATTGATACCGTTGTCCACTATATATTCACGCAGTGTGTTGACACAGGTGTGACAGGAAAGGAGATAGAGAATGCCCAGAAAGCACTCAACATAACCGATTATCACGTGTACAACTACACGAACAAGGAACTTTACAAAACATCTGCACAGATAAGGCAGGTACTTGAAAAGGCAAGGGATAACATAAATCCAGATATGGTTCTCGTCCCATGCAGGGGCGATACACATCAGGATCACCAGACAGTTACATCTGAGGCGTTAAAAGTGTTCAAGAAGAATACGATCCTCGGCTATATTCTTCCATGGAACGCATATATTGTTGAACCAACGATGTTCTACAGGCTAACAGATAGAGAAGTCGGCAGAAAGATAGCATCTCTCAGGTATTATAAGTCACAGTCGAACAAGCTCTATATGAATGCAAGCAGGATACGTGGATGGGCAAGCTATGTTGGATGGAAAATTGGAGCGGACTACGCGGAGGAGTTTGAAGTTATAAGGATGGTGGTATAATGGAACTTGTAATACCGTACTGTGGAGCACCAAATGGAGAGGCAATTGCACATAGCATAAAGAAACATCATAAAGATGTTACCCTCATAGGGGCCGATAGCAATCCTGACTGTGACAACAGGTGGCTGTTTGATGAATTTTATACAGTTCCAAGCACGGGTAGTAAAATTTATTCTAATGTAGTAGAAGACTTTTTCAAGAACTGCGACTTTATACTACCCCTGAACGGGTATGATGCCGTTGCTCTCAAGAAAACCTCTCTGAGGGACAAAGTTCTTGCAACTGATGATTGCGATACAATGCTCAATATTATGGACAAGGACTACCTATATAATACTTTCCATATGAAGCATTCAACAGTATACATAGATGAGCTGTTAGAGACCGTCATGTACTATATGACCCTCTACGACTCAGCTGTAGTGAAGGTTCAAAGCGGTAGAGGAACCAGAGGTGTGTTCATAGTTTCAGATTTCGATGATATGAAGAACAGGGTGTATCACAAGCCAGGTGCTCTCGATGTGTCTTATCCGGTCTTTGAGAGAATGGTTAACACAACAGGCCTCAACAAGAAGTTCATAGTTATGCCATACTATGAGGGGACAGAGTTCTTTGTGAATGCCCTCTGCAGAAATGGAGAGGTTGAGTGGATGCAGACCATACAGATAGATGGCAAGAGGGACCACGTTGCGAGTAAATTCAAGGTCGTTGAATACGATATCGTGGATGACAAAGCCATATCTATATGTAAGAGGTTCAAGTTTGACTACTGGGTGAACCTGCAGTTCATAGATGAAAATCTTATAGAGATAAATCCTCGGATTTCGAGTTGGGTTGCCCATCCAGACTACTCTGTTCCATATCTTGCAGTCAGAATGGCCCTTGGGGAAGATATTAATAAGGTTCCGAGAGTAAAAATTGGTACTGTTGGTAGAAGGATTTTCCAGATGTATTATATGGAGGGTATGTATGTCTACTGAGGAAAAGAAAGGTGGATGGGGAAATCTATCAAAGAAGAAAGATGAACCGTCTGAACCAGTATATGACAAGAGCACAGCGAAGCTCATATTTGAGTCTTCGAAGAAACGCGAAGTCAGATCCAGCATATGCGCAGCCGTGTATGGGTTTGATGGAACTGGAAAGACTGGTGCAGCACTGGATTGCAGGACACCAGAGGAGATAAAAGAGGGCAAGATGGTTATTGTCTTCGACTTGGATGATGGTGCTGGACCGGATAAGGATGCGTATTGGGACAATGACGAGAACATAGTCATACTGTCCCCGACCGAGATAACCGAGGCAGGAGACATAGATTATCTCGCGTCTATAAACAAGCTGAAGGCACTGGTATCCTACGTCAAGACCGAGGTTCCAGAGGAAAAGATAAAGGCGGTTGTGCTTGATGGTCTGGACACCTTGAAGAAGTGGGCTATGTACAAGATGAAGCTCGATATTGGTCTTGACCTTGCAGGTGGGACGAGGATAGACCAGAAAGAGTGGGAGAGGAGGAACTTCGCATTTCTGAACATCGTCATCCCGCTCAAAAATATGAACTGCGACAGGTATTTCATAACCCACCTCAAGGCTGTTAAGGAGTACAGGAGAGTTGGAGACAGCACGCAGCTCGTCGTCGTGGACTGGGTTCCAGACTGGCTGGAGGGAACACCTGGAATGATGTTCCAGAAGATTAGATGCGAGAGGATAGAGTCTCCAGATGGTAAAGTCGTCCTGAAGGCGAAGCTGGAGAAGTGCAAGACGGATCTATCAAGAGAGGGCAAAGAGATAGTTCTCGCAGAGATAGACCCGAAGAAAGGCACTTCAAAGTGGACCCCCCACGCTTTCCATACTCTGATGGTGGGTTGACACTCGCCTTGCAGGGCGAATCCTGCGGTGTGATATAATGGATGAAGATCTGGAAAAGTCTTTCAAGATATACACGTACACCGATCCAGATGGAAATCAGCGATATCCAGGAATAGACGCTGAGTACATAAGGGAGATGTACAAGAATGGACACTGGATACTTCGGTCTGTAACCAGAGACATAGACACAAATGGACGCAAGGGATGGAGATACACCTTTATTCGAAGGATGAACGATGGTTCTACAGATCCTGCTATAAGGACAAGTGCATTCAGACCGTTGAAGAAGGTAGAAATCGTGGAGAAGGCAGACGAGGATATTGTGATACCAGTAAAGTGGAAGGTCAATGAATGAACGTATGGGAATGCCTCGACTTTGCAGAGCTACACGCATTGGTTGCTCTCTTCACGATATCAGCAGCACTGTTGCTGCACGATTTTGAACGTGTATTCTGGTTTACCCTTGGCTTTGGTATTTCAAACGCACTTGCCAGTATATGCTGGTATTGGAAGACCACTACGAGAGGAGGTGAAAAGTATGAATCAGTGCAAATATACGTGGATAGATCCCAAGACTAAGAGAGAAATGAGATGTAAGAAGAAGGTTATAGGGGAATATTGCTGTGTGCACGATCCAAATTTCCACACAGGTTGCAGATACAGTATTAGAAATTGGAACAAGCCATTTGGATTGGCTGAAGCGTACTGTGCTAGGTGTGGAGATACATATCCAATTGCAGTAACATAAAAATATTTAAATGGAGGTGTGTGTTTGGATAACGTGATGGACGATATCTTCGTAGAGTTCCCGGACAAGAAGTCTATATTGAGGAAGGTTTTAATGGCAGTGGCTGCAACGGAGAACAACCTCCGTGTTGCCTCTCAGAGGAGGAGCCTTCCAGATGTTTCAAATATGTCCATAGAGCAGTTGACGGCAGAGTTCAGGAGATGGACCAGAGATCCAGTTAGCACTGCTATGTGGGATAAGTTGCTAGAGGTTTTGCCTTGACGGTAAATATAAGGTTTTCAAAGACAGATCTTGTGAAGCTTGATCAGATATTGGCCCAGATGATTCACTACGCAGACGGCGGTATAGATGCTGTCGGTGGATTGGAGGAGGAAGACCTTCCAGCCATAAGGGAATATGCATACAACTTTAGAATTAAATGCATAGACAAATGGTTGAACGACTACGATACGTATGATGGGTCATCTCAGGATGCAAGCTTTACATGAGGAATCCGTAATTGAGGGACTATAGCAGGTTTCTTAAGCCAGCAAATATAGGCTGGCACTGTCATAGATGCGTTTACGGAAGAGTATCCTTGATTGATGGAAAGCGAGAGATCATATGCACAGAACCCGAACATCTGAACGAGAGGAGGTCTGAGGATAAATGCGTGTGGATGAAAAAGCGAAGAATATAGTTCTGAGTATTATAGATAGCAAATTCTTCTTCATATTGATATATCCATTAATGCTTTATACTGCATTCTGGATAAGATCTATTAGAAGAAGGTAGCTCTATAATAGAACCATTAGTAGTATTGTGTGTATATATTC
>QMND01000033.1 GCA_003647605.1 Candidatus Shapirobacteria bacterium
ATGTTAATCATATTAAAAAGTTTTTAATTAAAAAACAAAATTCTGGCAAATCTTCGCAAACTGTAAATCTTTATTTAAATGCTGTCAAATTTTTCTATCGAGAAATCATTAAAAGCCCCGAGGCAATTAGTTTAAAATTTCCTAGGCACTCGCTTAAACTGCCAATTGTCTTGACAAGAAGTGAGGTAAAAATAATAACTAAACAAATTTCAAATCCTAAACATAAATTAATGATTTTACTGGCCTATTCTAGCGGTCTGCGAGTTAGTGAAATAATCAACTTAAAGAGAGGTGATATTGATTTGGAAGAAAACACCATTCATCTTAAAAATACTAAAGGTAAAAAAGACAGAATTACTATACTATCAGAAAAACTAAAAGCATCTTTAATGACCTTAATTCTTAATAAAAAAACAAAAGATTATGTCTTTGAAAGCGAAAGAGGTGGCAAATTAACAACCTCCACACCACAAAAAGTTTTTCGAAAGGCACTAAAAAAGGTCAGTATAAAAAAATCCGCCACTTTTCATAGTTTACGACACAGTTTTGCCACTCATTTATTAGAAAATGGAACAGATATCCGATATGTGCAAAAATTATTAGGTCATAAAAATATTAGAACTACTCAAATCTATACTCATGTTACAAATCCTAAATTAATGAATATAAAAAGCCCTTTATGAATTTTAAATCTTATATCAAAAACAATAAAATCGTTGGATTGTCTCCAATGGATGGAGTAACCGATGAGGCCATGAGATTATTGCAGGCTAAAGTGGCTAAAGCAGATGTTGTGTTTACTGAGTTTGTCAGCGCTGAGGGTCTGTCAAATGGAGGAATTAAGTTGTTTCAAAAACTACTTTACTCCCCTAATGAAAGACCAATAATAGCCCAACTTTTTGGCAAAAATCCAGATAGTTTTTATAAATCGACCATCATTTTGTCTGAGTTAGGTTTTGACGGAATCGATATCAATATGGGTTGTCCTTCAAAAAAGGTTAGCGGTCATGGTAGCGGGGCTGCTTTGATAGACAATCCCCAACTAGCAATAGAAATAATTAGAGCAGTCAGAGCTGGAACAATGGATTGGTACCAACAAGAAAATTTAATAGAAAAAATTGGCTTAAAAAACAAAACTAAGCAACAACTGGATGAGAATAAAAAATATAGTAATTTGGATAAAAACAAAAAAGACATACTAACCGTGTCAGTTAAAACTAGATTGGGAACCAAAGAAATAACGATTGAAAAGTGGGCTGAAGTACTAATAAAAGAAGAAATAGATTTGCTGACTATTCATGGTCGGACATTGAGACAGGGTTATGCTGGTTTAACTAATTGGGAAGAAATAGCCAAAGTAGTGAAAATGGCTAAAAACAGTGGAGTGGCGGTTTGGGGAAATGGGGATGTGTTTTCTAGACAGGAGGCTGTATTGAAAATAGAAAGATACGGAGTTGGTGGTGTTTTGATAGGCAGAAAAGCTATTGGTAACCCTTGGGTATTCGAAGAAAAAGAAAGGTCGGTATCGGCTGAAGAAAGAAAAAAAATAATGTTAGAACATCTTGAAATTTTTCAAAAGGTTTTTCCGAATAGGAAAACTGACTGTTTGAGAAGTAAGTTTTTGGCATACACAAAAGGTTTAAGAAATGCCAAACAACTAAGGAAACAGATAGTTAGAATAGAAACAAAAAAAGACCTGCTAAAAATAGATTTTGAAATAAATGATAGAATGGGCAATGTTGATAGATGAAGTCAGGATAAAAATCAAGGCTGGTGACGGTGGAGACGGAATGATGCATTTTTATAGGGACAGGCATCGACCCAAAGGTGGACCTGATGGTGGCAATGGAGGTCGTGGTGGTGATGTTTTTTTTGTGGGAATCAGTAATATAGAGGCCCTAAAACAATTTAGATTTAAAAGGAAATTTAAAGCTGAAAACGGCCAAAAAGGAGGATGTAATCAAAGAGACGGAAAACAAGGAGAGGAGTTGATTTTAAAAGTGCCGATAGGGACGATAGTTAATTATGACAATGGGACTAGAGTAGAAATCAAAAAAGTGGGAGAAAAAGTCTTAATTGCTAGAGGGGGAAAAGGAGGTCAAGGCAACTATGAAAAGAGAAATTCAATTAATACGACTCCAAATGAATTTGATAAGGGAGAAAGAAGAGAATGGAAAGATTTATTTTTACAACTAAAATTAATCGCCGACATAGGCCTGATTGGTTTGCCTAATGCTGGGAAATCCAGCTTATTAAACGAATTGACTAAAGCCAGAGCTAGAGTAGCCAATTATCCTTTTACAACTTTAGAGCCAAATTTAGGGGTAACAGTAGCTAAAAAAATAATAGCTGATATTCCCGGTTTGATAGAAGGAGCCTCAACTGGCAAAGGCTTAGGATTTAAGTTTTTAAAACATGTAGAAAGAACTATGTTGTTAGTTCATTGTCTACCAGCAGATTCTAAAAATCCTTTGAGAGATTATAAAATAATTAGAAAGGAATTGAATAGTTACAGTTCCAAACTAAGCCAAAGAAAAGAAATTATTATTCTAACCAAAATCGATCTTTTGGACTCGAAAAAAGATGTGGAAAAGATCAAGAATAAAATAGGGGCAAAATTAGCCGTATCTATAATAGATGAACAAAGTATTAAAAAACTATCTGATTTAATCCATCAACAACTAGCTTAAAGCTTGCTTGATTTTGTCCCAATCCTTTTTTAACTGAACTGACATTTTTTTGGCTCCATCTTTAGTAGCTTTAAAATCTGATTTGAATTCATCAATAACCTGATCGACTATAGCGCCATATGTTTCTTTATTAATGACCTTACCGGCTTTTTTGACATCAGCAATTTTATCTAAAGCAACTTTCTGAATTTTTTTATAAGTGTTGCGGGCTTCAGTGGTTACCTTACCAAAAACTAGTCTGACTTTCTTCTCGGCCTCATTGGCATTTAATTTAACTCTATTTTGTAGTTCTTTGGCTAGCTTGACAATATCTTGGCGAGTTTTTTGACCAGATTGAGGAGCAAAAAGAAGACCTCCAACAGCTCCGACTACAGCAGCGATGCCGGCAGTTAAAAAGAATTTGGATTTTTTGTTGGTATGTGTCATAGCATTTGATATAAAAATTAAATAACTATATTCAGTTTAGGTTAGTTAAAAACCGATGTCAATCTTTTGAAATCAGTTGAGCTAATTTGATAGTAAAAAGAGTGATTAGATGTGGCCCAAAAAAGCTTATCTTGACCTTTTTTTTGTTTGACCCCTATTTCAACTAAGTATTTTTGGTCTTTGTCGACCGTAATCTCAAAAGAGCTTGAAACAGAAGATGGTGTTTGATTACCTATGTATTTGACAACTTTCAGGTGGGATAAGGTGTCAACAAAAGACTGGTCCAACCATTGACCATCTTTAGGTTGTATTTTTTGTTGTTTGTCTTCTCTTTTTGTGATTATTTCTTTGATTTGATAGATTGGTAGATTGGTTATAAAGGAAAGTTGCCAATAATCATTAGTTTGAAAAGACTCAAAGTTCCAAACAAAAGGAATTTTAAAGATTTTATCTTCATCTTTTTGTTTAACAAAAGTACTGACGTAATCAGATGAAAGATTGCCAATTTGAAGTTGTTTATCTCCAATCTTAATAAAGTTGGAAGAGGTAGAAAAATATTGTTTTTGTTTTTGGGGATTAGAAGAAATCAAATTATCTAGTTTGACCTGTTGAATTTGTTTGAGAAAGTGATCAATTTTTTCGGCATCAACGGGAATGTGATCATCGTCAATAAACCATTGATTGTCCTTGTTAGATAAACAAAAACTGTTAAAACAAATTTGTTTGATTGGGTTAGAAGAGTCAAAATAGCTAGGAGAAGTTGGAGAAGATAATTGTGGATATTTTAAAATTAAAAAGAAAACAATTAAAAGAAAAAGTAAAATAGAGGTAAAACGCATAGGCTATAAAGTTAAAGATTGATGATAGCGCTTGCGCCAAAAGCGAAGCAAAAAGAATAAAATCAACAAAATTAATAATGGCAAAGCTAAATTAATCCAACGGACAATCTGTTGCTGTTGGTGTTCCAAAGGCAAAATAGGAGCAATAGCAAAATTCTTAGCTCGGACAGTTAGCAAACTATCGTCAGCAGAAAAATAATCAACTAAATTCATTAACAAGGCTAAAGAGGATGGGTCATTAGCCACAAAATTGTCTTTAAGTAAATCAGTATCGGCAACCACAGCCAGTTTGGCATCTTGAGTGTTGATAGCTGACAAGGGATAAGAATGGGAATCAGTTGATTTAGGTCGGCTGATTTGAGTTGGGTTGAAAGAGCTTTGTTGTCCATCAACCAACCAAGAATGAGAACTGCTACTGAAAAGGACTTGGGCTGGGTCAGAAATTTCTAAGGCTGATGGCCAGTAGACAGACAATTGGGACAAAGAGGAAACAGCTGGAATATCGGGATTAAAAGTGGAAGGCAAGATTTTTAACCAAAAAGGATATTGGGTTAAGAAAGGACCTTTGGCCGATTTAAAATTGGCAATCAAAGAAGATGTATCGGCCACAACTTTGGGTAAAAGTTTAATACCATATTTAGACAAAAGCTTTTCTATATGGGGATGATTGAGTGGTTGGGAGCTCAGGTTGACATCTAAATTAACTGAGTCAATAAAAAGAATGAAGGCTTTTTTTTGGGCTATGTATTGGGAAATTTGATCAATGCTGTCTTGATCAAAAGCTTGTTGGGGACCTAAGGACAAAATCAAAGAAACATCATCTGCGATTTGTTGATCGGGGTCGGATAAATCTAAGTCTTCGATTTGATAAAGTTGGCCTAAATAACGATGAAGCAAACTGGTTTGGGAGTAATCCAATTCTCCATGTCCAGAAGTCAAACAAAAAGTGGGTTTTTGGTCGGAAGTAAGTTGTTTGATAGCGGAAAGCAAATAATACTCTGAATTATCAATGTCGGTAGTGATAGGTAGAAGTTGGTTTTTATCGCCATAGCTAAGCATAAGAGCGAAAAAGGCGGTGCTGATTTCAAATTTGTCTTGTTTGAGAGAAGAAAAGTTGAGAGGCTGAACCCCATCTTTAATAGCTTGATTTTTGATCGATTCGTCTTTATCAGGGTTGAGACGAGTAACAATGAATTTGGAAGGATTAAGTTGATGACAAGCATCTAGTAAATGGTTCAAATCTTGGGACAAAGATTTGAATTGAGATGGAAGTTGAGAACTAACATAAAATTTGAGATTGACGACATCGTCTAGATTTTTAATAATTTTTTTAGTAGCTGGAGACAAGGTATGTAAGTGGTTAGCCGTTAAATCTAATTTTAAATTAGGAAAAAACTGAATAATTAAATTAAGAAATACAATAATAAGTAAAAGATTAAAATTGTTGATGTAAAAAACTTTTTGATGGAGAAATTTTTTTATTTTTGAAAACATATTTAAGCTCGTTTAAGTCTAATAGATAAAATAGTGACCGTTAAAAATATGGCTATCCAAGATAAAAAGAAAGTCAAGTCAGATAGACTAACTAGACCTTGAGACAAATGCTGAGCGTGCCAAGAAAGGCTAAGAAAAGAAACTAATTTTTGAAAAAAGTTAGGTAAATAGGACAAGAAACTATCTTGTCCCAGAAGAGTGTTGAGAATTAGAAAAATTAGAGAAATTAAAAAAGCTGTAGTTGGTTGAGAACTGAGACTGGAAGCAAACAAACCACAACTAAGGTAAGCTGATGCCAAAAAGATCATTGACAAAAAAGAAGTAAACAAAACTCCTATGTCTGGCTGACCAATGATTAATAAAGTAATGGCCATGGGTAAATAAAGAGACATAACTATAAGAATAAAAGAAAAAAGAGAGAAAAATTTACCAACAACAATGTCTACTTCGGAAACAGGTAAAGTCAGTAAAACTTCCCAACTACCTGATTTTTTTTCTTCAGCAATGGTTGACATAGAAATGGCTGGAATGAATAAGGAAAAAAGAAAAACTAGCAAATTCCACAAAGGATCCATAGTCGATTGATTGTTAACAAAAAAAGTGGATAGAAAAACCCAAAGAGTGATAAGCAGAAGTGAGGCTGAAAAAACATAGAAAAGTGGACTTTGCAAATAGAGTTTAATTTCTTTTTTAGCGATGATAAATGCTTTGGTGGTCATTGAGTTAATTGAATAAATTTTTTCTCTAAATTTCTAACTTTTTTAATATTGGAGTCGAGAACAATTCTACCTTGATTGATAATCAAGATGTGATCACAGATGGCTTTAGCTTCTGACAAAATGTGAGTGGAAAAAAGAATTGAGCGGTTTTTGGCTAAACTCTTTATTAAACGACGAACTTCAACTATTTGTTTGGGATCTAAACCCGAGGTAGCTTCATCTAAAACTAAAAGCTTTGGTTTGGCCAACAAACTAGCTGATAAAGCAACTCGTTGCTTGAAACCTTTAGATAAGTGGGCAATTTTTTTGTTTAAAACTGAAACAATGTCAGTTTGTTTAGCTACCTGCTTGATTTCTTTTTTCCAATCAATAGATTTGTCTTGTTTGATTTGAACTATAAAAGCTAGATATTCGGCTGGGGTCATAACCTGATAAAGAGGATTGTTTTCGGGCAAATAGGCAATTTGAGATCTGAATTTTTTATCTTCGGCTGGATTAACAATAGCGCGATTCCACTTGATAACACCATTGTCGGCTTTGAGAAAACCGGTAATAATTCTCATAATAGTTGTTTTCCCAGCTCCATTAGGGCCCAAAAGCCCAACTATACTGTTGTTTGGAATAGAAAAAGAGATATCTTTAAGGACAGCAGTGTTGGAAAATGATTTATATATATGGCTTAGTTTAAGC
>QMND01000034.1 GCA_003647605.1 Candidatus Shapirobacteria bacterium
CTACCTTCCAATAAAGACAAACTAACCCCTCTGTTGGTTATTATTAATAAATTAGTAGCTAAATAATTATGTAAACCTAATAGGCAAACATAAATGATCAGTTTAAAACCTAGCTTTTTCACACTTAACACACAAAGTCGCTTCAGGTTTAATCGCCAAACGATCAGTGTCAATCATTTTGCCACACTCTTCACAAACACCATACTTCCCAATCTTTAAACGACTCAAGGCTTTTCTAAACTGAACCATTTGTTTAGTTAAAAATTTAACTTTAACCTGCGACTCAAAATGACCCAACTGTTCGTCCACATCTTCTTCCAAAGAATTGTTTAATACCCTGTTTTCATCTTTAAATGGATCTCCTCCCACTAAAGAGTTCTTGTTCTTTTTTAACTTTTCAATCCTTTTCTCTAAAAAAAACTTCACCGGTTTTAGTAAAAACATAGGAAAGCTAACTGCGTCTTTATTTAATTTAATCCTCTTTTTCATTGTTTTTCCTTTTCCAAACTAATAACTTTCCTTTAGCACTCCCAAGCATAAACAAACCCAAGCCAAAAATCAAGCCCAAACCCAAAGCTAAAAATTGATGTTTTAATGGAAACAAAGACAAAATAGACAGGAAAAACATTAAAACAAAAGTCAAAGTATTGGCAAACAAAAAAACAAAACCCTTTCTCCCACTCTTATACCAATAAAAAGACCTATACTTAGTTTTAATCCACTTACTTAACAAATAAACAAACAACACTATCCCTAAACTTACTAATCCTTTTGAGCTTCTAAATTTCAACCATTCAACCAATAACCACCAACTACTTGCCCCTAAGACAACTACTATCACATCTTCTATTACATTCCACCACTTCCAATCATTTTTTTTACTAAAAAACAGGGAAAAAACAACCAAAAAAACATAAGCCCCCCACCAGCTAAAACCACTCTTGTTCCACCAACTCAACCAATCCACCCAATTTTGATTCCAAACCCCCCAATTAGCCAAACCATACCACAACCTTCCTCCCAACCAAGAAAAAAACACCAGTAACCAAGAAAAAACTATAACTTTCTGAGAATCATAATCTTTGGCCAACACCTTCCATAATTGGTAATTAAAAAAAATCAAAACCAAACTAAACAAAAACCAAAACAAAATCTGCATAATTATATTTTAACAAACCACTTATTTTTTTGGTGCCGAGGGAGGGAGTCGAACCCTCACGAACATAAAGTCCATAGCTTTTTGAGAGCTACGCGTATACCAATTCCGCCACCTCGGCTAACTTTAATCATATTTTATCTCATCCAACCCCAAAAATCACTTGCCTAAAAACCTACTTATTATTTTCTATATCAAAAAAACTAACCTGTTTACCGTTGAAATACAAGTCTATCTCCCCTACTGCACCATTTCGATGTTTAGCAATAGTACAACTAATTTTTTCCCTTATCTCTTCATCATTCCTATGCAAAAACATGACCACATCGGCATCCTGTTCTATACTACCCGACTCCCTCAAATCCGACAATCTCGGTTTCCCCCCTCTAGCCTCCATAGCCCGACTTAATTGAGCTGCCGCCAACACCGGTACTTTCAACTCTCTGGCTAAATTCTTCAAACCCTGCGAAATTTCCGACACCTCTTGAACTCTATTGTCTCTACTCATTCCATGCATCAATTGTAAATAATCAACAAAAATAAACTTAATATTTTTATCGGCCTGTAACCGCCTAGCCCTAGTTCTCATCTCAGTTACCGTCAAACCAGGCGTATCATCAATATATAATGGAGCTTCAGCTAAAACCCCCATAGCTTCCGATAAAGAATTGAAATCATGATCGCTTAATTGACCCGTTTTCAGTTTCCAAGCATCAATCAAACCTTGTCTAACCAACAACCTATCCACTAGTTCCTCCTTACTCATTTCCAAAGAAAAAACACAAGTCGGAATTTTTTCCTCCACGGCCACATGTCTAGCAACATTCAAACCAAAGGCTGTCTTACCTACCCCTGGCCTAGCCGCCAAAATCAACAAATTACTATCCTGCATTCCTGCCAACATTCTATCTAAAACTTTAAAACCAGACGGCACTCCTCTCAAACCAGTTCCCATTTTTTGTAATTCGTCCAAACGATCAAAACTGGCTGTTAAAATTTCTTTAATCGAATGCGGATCGTTCTTAAAATGACTTTTTGTCAAAGCAAATATCTCCTGTTCTGCCATGTCTAACATCTCTTCTGAGTCAATAGTTTCGTCAAAAGCCTTCTCGCCTATTTTAGTCGCTACTGAAATCAATTCTCGTTTAGCCGACAAAGCCTTGATAGTCCTACCATAAGTTTCAATATTAGAAGCTGTCGGCACCTCATTAGCCAACTTACTCAAAAAAGCCTTACCCCCCACCCTAGTTAAAATCTTCTTTTGCCTTAACTTTTCTGATACTGTTACAATATCAATAGGCTCCCTGTTGTCATACAAAGCCAACATTACTTCAAAAATATCACTATGTCTCAAATCATAAAAATGTTCTGGTCTCAAAAAATCCGATACCATCAGAATCGCTTCATTATCAATTAGAATCGAACCTAAGACCGACTTCTCCACTTCTTCCGAATGAGGTGGAATTTTCAACTTACTAACCATAAACTATTCTAACACTACTATTTCCATTCCCTCAGGCAACTCAATTCTGCTCCCAATCTTCAACACCTCTTCTTTTTCCTTTCCTTCCACATCAAATAAATCCAAAAAGCTTTTCAACATACCATCGTCTTTCTTATAACCCATTGGCACCACATAATTAACCCCCCATTTTCTCAACCATGTCGGTAATTTTTTCAACATCTCTCCCTGTTTGTCATCTAGACTAAACAACATCACATCTGCTTCCAAATCAGCTACTTTAGACAATTCTTTCTCATTAGGTTCTTCCACCATTCCTTCCAAATAGGCCACTTTGATTCCCCCTACTTCCACCAAATAAACCACTGACCCCCCAACCTCAATTGCTTTAATATGATTTCCACCTCTCTCATACTCCCCCGCTCCCGCTACCATTAAATAATCATCATCAGCTAAAAACTTTCCTCCCCCAATTACAATTCCTTTTTTTAAAAAATCCAAATCATCGCTATCCTTAGGTCTTAACAAAAATGATGTCTTTTTAAATTTTAACTTAAACTTTTTATTTCCTAAATATTTTAGTTCCATAATTAAACAACAATTTTTAAATGATACTCTATTATGATATCATCTACTTTGAATATGCTAAAGGAATTATTTCTCGCAATTTTAATAGGTGGAATTTTGGGCTTCACCGTTACTGGAGGTATTTGGAATTTCAAACACAAAAAAAGTTCCCCCAAGCCTACTACCCCAACCCCAACTATTAGTTTAGACAATTCAAACACCTCCCCTAGTCCCAATCCAACCGGTCAAACTACCACCAAAGCCTCTAATTTTCTCGACATCAACCAACCACAAGACCAAACCATTATTGACCAAGACACTATCAAAATAAAAGGGCAAACCACACCTCTCAGCCAAGTAGTCATTCTTGTTAACAATCAAAGTTTTTTCATTGAAGCCAATCAGCAAGGCAATTTTAGCCAAAAAATAGAATTGGAAGGTGGGGCCAACCTAATTCAAATTAGTTCAATCGACCCCAATGACAATCAAATAGATAAAGAAATTTTAATCACTTATTCAACCGCCAAAATATAATGAAAATCAAAAACATTGCTATTTTAGGTCTAATTAGTCTTTCTTTTCCCATTCAACTTTTAGCTCAACAAGCTACCATCAGTTCTAGTCCTACCGATACTCAAACACTAGGCACAACTAAAGAAATCCAAAAAATTCGCCAAACTGTCCAAGAAAAAGTTAAGAAAAAGTTGAATAAAATCATCGACAAGGTTGAAACCAGGCAAGCCTGGTTAGGAAGCGTAACCCAAATTGAAAACCAACAAATCACCATTAGTTTTAAAGATAAAAATGGACAAGATATTCAAAAAATCATTAAATGCCAAGATGATACTGTTTTTATTAGTCTCAACCGACAAAAAACTAGTTTAAGTAAAATAAAAAAAGGTCAAATTATCTTAGCTATGGGATTTTTTACCCCAAACCCCCAACAACAAATTGATATTCTCAAAGCCAAGAGAATTGTTGTTTCTAAAAACAGCCTTCAAGAAATTAGAAAAAAAATTGTTGTAGGCACTGTTAGAGATATTTCTCAAACTAACTCAGTTTTTACCATAACTTCCCTATCCGATTCTCAACAACAATATCAAATAAAATATTCCACCAAACTTATCAAGCTTAAACAAATTAAACTAAGAAACAAAATGATTGTTATTCTCAAAGCCGACCCCAAACACAAAAACGATTTTATCTTAGTTGATTACAAAATTATCCCCACTACTACCACCACCTCTTCTCCATCTCCATCTTCTTCCACATCTCCCACCCCAACCGAATAGCTTAAAATTAAATTTTCACAAACTGTCTCCAGTTTTGCACCATCACTCCAGATGTTTGCCCATATCCTTCCCCACCATAAACCAAATATTTAGCCAACCTATATTTTCCCTCTAATAAAGGACTCACCTTTTTAATATTTTTCAAAAAATCAGAGTTAAATGTCTGCCCCAATTTAATTTCTACCAAACTCTTATTCAACCCCCTATCCACCAACAAATCAATCTCCACTCCTTTGCTATCTCTCCAAAAATAAAGCCCCTCATTTTTTCTATGATTATAAACATATTTTAACTTTTCCATAATAATAAAATTCTCAAACAAAGAACCGTAAATAAAATGTTTCTTTAATTCTTCAACCGAATTAATACCCAGCAAATAAGCCACCAAACCTGTATCACTAAAATAAACTTTTGGACTCTTTACCAATCTTTTAGACACATTTTCAAAAAAAGGCTGTAATCGCACCACCAAATAACTAGCTTCCAAAATACTTAACCATTCCTCCACTGTCTTAACACTGATACCTACATCGTCAGCCAAAGAAACCTTGTTCAAAAGTTGCCCCACCCTACCCGCCAATAATCCCAAAAATCTTTGAAAATTACTTAAATTGCCAATATTTTTAATTGAACGCACATCTCTGGTGATATAAGTATTAGTTAAATCTCTATAAAAATCGACAGGGCTGATATTCCGACTATAAACAGCCGGAAAAAATCCCTTCCATAATAATTCAGCTATTTCCAATTTATCTTTATACTTGCCCAATTCTTCATAACTCAAAGGCAATAACTCAAAAATGGCCACTCTACCAGCCAAAGATTGAGATACTGTCTCAGAAATTTTGAAATTCTGTGAACCAGTAATCACAAATTGGCCATTAATTTTTTGCTCGTCAACTTCAACTTGAATAAAAGAAACTAACTCAGGCACCATTTGTACTTCATCAATAATCATTTTCTGACCACTTCCCAACTTAAGAAAAGATCTAGGGTCTTTTTGGGCTATCAACCTTTCGTCTGGATTTTCCAAATTTTTATATTTATAATCCTTAAAAATTTGCTTAACCAAAGTAGTTTTTCCCGACTGGCGAGGCCCAGTCACCTGAATAACCGGATATTTACTTCTCAATTCATCTATCTTTTTTCTAATCTGTCTTTTCAACATAACCAATTATATCAATTTCTCTACATTTGCACAATATTGGACTCCCACTCCAAAATTGTACGATTTCCTCTATGACATATTCCACCTTTTACATCTCCTACGGAACCCGCCTACAATAGCTATGGCTATAACCTTCTTCCTCCTTGCCTCTCTTACTTCTTTCATATACAATCAACCCAATGTTTAATCAAAGCAAATTATTCCATCACCACCGCTTCTTTTAACTCGGCGGACTAATTTGTCTCAAAAACACAATCCCGCCAAGCGCGGGATTTTTTAATAAGTGTTAGAATTAAAAAGTAAATAATTTAAACTTTTACATGGTGGTATTAGCTCAATTGGTTAGAGCATTCGCCTGTGAAGCGAAAGGTTGCCAGTTCGAATCTGGTATACCACCCAATGACAAACTCAAACCAAAAAATTCGAAATCTCAAAGGTTTTAGAGACTTTCTGCCGTCACAAATGAAAGTCAGAAACTATGTCATTGGTATTTTTACTAAAACTTTCCAACAATTTGGTTTTGAAGAAATCAAAACTCCAACTCTAGAATATGCTTCTACTCTGTTAGGTAAATATGGTCCAGAAGCCGACAAACTAATTTACCAATTTAAAGACAAAGGCGATAGGCAAATAGCTCTTCGTTATGACTTAACCGTCCCACTAGCCAAATTCATGACTCTCTACCAATCACAAATCAAACTACCTTTCAAAAGATACCAAATTCAACCAGTTTGGCGAGCTGATAAACCCCAAAAGGGTCGTTATCGTCAATTTACTCAAGCTGACATCGATATTTTAGGGCCACAATCACCTGTTAATGACGCCGAAATAATTGCTATTATCGACAACATACTCCAACAACTTGATTTTCAAGACTTTTCTATCCACCTCAACAGTCGACAAGTTCTTTTCCAATTTCTAGACACCATTGGTATTAAAAAAGATAAAAATACAATCCTCCAATCCCTCGATAAATACCAAAAAATAGGTCAACAAGGAGTAACAAAAGAACTCATTGACAAAGGCCTCAACCAATCTCTAATCTCTAAATTATTTGACCAAATTAAAAACAGTAAACCAGACAACTATCTTCAACAAGTTATTGACATTGCCCAACAACTAGGTCTGAATTCATCTAATTACATTTTCGACCCAACTATGGTTCGAGGTCTAGACTACTACACTGGACCCATCTTTGAAACCTA
>QMND01000035.1 GCA_003647605.1 Candidatus Shapirobacteria bacterium
AAGGGGAGATATTGGAATAAATTTTTTGAAATTTTCTGATTTATTTATTCCTTGTCTAAGAATTTGATCGTAAGAGTAGATAGCTAAAGTGCTAGTTTTATTTTCAATACTATTGAGATTAGGAACAGAAAAATGAATCTTGTCTATTTTGGTGATTTTACCAGTATCTTGATTAGAGTTTTCAATTAAATTGGCTTGTTGTTGATATTGTTGAGGTGGGTATTGAGAATAAAAAAGGTAATAGATATATGGTTGGCCGTAAAAATCGGTCATATAGATGTTTCTGTATTCTTTTCGATGTTTAATTAAATATTGATTAGCCTGTTGGTAGCCGTAGAGCCAGTCGGACGGTGATTTGAGAACCATATGGTTAAGATAAAGGTCGGCATAATATGCAAAAGAAATTAAATAGATTAAAACAATGGTTCGACTAACTGCGGTTTTAAGTTTGGTTTTGTTGATGACGAAGATGATGCCTTGGGAAATAAAGAAAACCAAGGGAATAGAAATGGGTAAACTGCGAGTAGCCTGAATCATGTCTCTGGTTAAACTGGCTGGAATAGGAGCTAAAAGTAGAAAGATAAGGAAAAATAAATTAAGTTTTTGCTTATAGTCAGAAGTAAAAAGGCCTATAAATAAAAATAGGATGGATGGGTAAAGTAAGACTCCAATATAAGGAGCTGAGTGGCGAGGATTTTGCCAATCGCCTTGAGAAAAAAGAAACTTTGGTGACAAATGGTTGAAATAACGAGTTAAGAAGTTGTTAAAAAAGGAAATAGTTTGGTTGTAAAAAAGTCGATAATCGAAAGAGTTGGATTCGGATATTATTTGTTGTTTCTCAGCTGAGTTTTGAGGATAAGAAAATAAGCTGAGAACTTTAAGGCGGTTGGTATCGGACTTAAAGATAAGGCCATAAATAAGCGGTAAAGGTAAAATGGTTAAAGGTATAATGAAAGATAAAGATAATTTTTTTAATTGTTGTGTTAATGTTTTTTTATTGAGAAAAAATAAGATGAAAAGCATAAATAGACTAATCATTTTGGCTGATTGGTAAGAATAAAGGGATAGACCAAAAGAAACGGCTGACAAAAAATATTTCTTTTTGAAGAAAAAGTAGGTGGATAGAATTAAGATAAAAAGAAAAAGGTTAGTTTCCCAGGCTCCCCGACTGTAATGAATGTTGTATGGATTAAAGGTCAAGACTAAAGCTGAAACTATAGCCAATTTCTTTTGTTTTTTGTCGATGGTTAAAATTAAAAAATAGGTGAGCAGAGGTAATAATGATCCTAAAACGATAGAAGGTAGGCGAATGGCTAGGGGATTTAGGCCAAAAATAGCTACAAATGGTACAGTCAAGTAAATATACAAACCAGGCTTGTAATCGCCAAATGATTTGAAAATGAGAGGCAAAAAGTGACCATATTCATCTTTGGCTGTTTTGAGAATGGAGTAAGCGTTGTAGCCTAAAGCTGATTCGTCCCAAAGCAAAGGTGGGTAATTAGCGGTATGGTAAATTCTAATTATAAAGGCAAAAAAGATGATTAGGGTTAGGAGCAAGAAATTTTTTTTTGCTTTCTTAATCATAAGCAATGATATCAAAGGCTGGCTGACCATCTAAAAAATTAATAGTTTTGATTAATTTGGAATTTGGCTTAGGATAATTATTGGGTGAAGTAATCAGTAGGCTGGATGGGCTAATTTTTTGTTGTTTGATTTGCCAATCATTAATGAATTGAAATTTATCGAAAGCATCAACCCAATACCAACTAGCGTGGTAATCCCATTTTAGCTTAGGATCTTGTTGGAATGAAGCTGGATCCCATGGCCAGTAGAAAAGAATAAATTGATGAGGTTCTCCGTATTTTTTGGTCAAAATAATATGTTGATAGTTAGAATAGTTATTTTTGACATATTCAATCGCTTGTCGATATCCGTATTGCCACGATTGAGAATTGTGAATAGGGTAGTTGTGATTGTATTGGTGCCAGTAAGTTTGAAATTGGAAAATTAAAACTAAAACAAATGGCCAAAATGCTAAAGATAATTGTTCTAAACCGGCAGTAATCATTAAGTATGGTAAAGGTAAAAGGCTCATGGCCCTAATAATTGGAAAATCGCCATAGGTAATAGCTGAAGGCAAAAGGCTGATTAGGAAATAAGACAGAAAGACTAATTTAGATTGTTTGGGTAATTTGAAAAACTTGACGAAAGAAAGATAAAAGAAAGGTAAACAAACCGAAAATAAGATGCCAGTATGAGGCAAGTTGAATTGATGGTTGCCAGTGCCTTCAAAGAATAGAAGATAAGGATTGAGAAAATTGAGATAGTTGTTGAGGAAACGAGGTACAAAATAAGTGACTTTGTTGTGGGCTAGTCTGGCTAAAAAGGGAGATAGGTGGGATTGGCCTCGGTGGAAATTAATTAAATTGATGGCATCGGGGTTGAGTAAAAATGTCCATCTGGATCTAGCCTGAGAGGACGGTGAAGTTAGATTGATTATCTGAGCTATGGTTAAGAAAGCAAAGATTAGAATAGCTAAAATAGTTATTTTTTTATTTTTGCGATAAAGATTGAAACTTAAGTTTTTGTAAATAAAAAGGATAGTTGGAATTAGGATGGGAACTATAAGGCGAGTGTTGTGGTAAGAGTATTGAGATAGACCAAGTGCAATGGCTGAAATTAGGCTAAGTGGAGCCGATTGTTTCTTAAGGCTGTAGGCTAGAGCGGTTAAACCACTAATAAAGAAAAAAGAGGCAACAGTTGACTGAAAAACAGCCCGGCCAGGAAAAAGACTCCAAGGAGATAAACTGTTTAAGACTAGAAAAAGAAAGACACTTTTTTGTTTTTTGAAGAAAAGTTTGGCTAAAAAATAAAGAGGAATAGTTATTAAAACAGATAAAAAGGCTGAGGGAAAACGGGTTGTCCAAACATCAAGACCAAATAGTTTGATTAAGGGAATGGAAAGGTAGAGATTGAGAGTGGTTGGATAATCACCATAGGCTCTAAAATTAAAAAGAGGATATTTAGTCCCCCATTGATCTCGGCCAGTTTTGAGAATTGAATAGGCATTATAACCGTGACTAATTTCGTCCCAATTTAAAGAAGGGGGTAGTTGGTTGAGCTTATAAAAACGAAGAAAAAAAGTTAGACTTAATATGACTATAAAAATTAAAAAGTTTATTTTTTTTAGCATTTTTTATTTTGGCTGGTTAATTTTAAGGTAAAAGAATGGTAGGAGAAATAAGCAGGTTAAGGATATGAGATTGGCTAAATTGCGAATAGGGGTATTGGTAAAAGTGGCTTTTAATTGATGTTGGCCGGCAACCACAGATTTTAATTGGATTAAGCCTAACTGGGTATCAGTTTGAATGGTTTGAGGTTGGTTGTCTAGATAGATTTTCCAGTTGGGAAAATAAACTATGGGTAGAGTAATTAGGCTATTATTTTGGGATACATCCAGACTAGCCGACAATTGGTAACTGTTGCGTTGATAGTTAGAGATTTTGATGGGCAGATTGGAAATAATCCTGTCTTCAGAAAAGCGGTCGGGAAATTGTAATCCGTAGTTGGGCCAATAATCTTTGAGACCGGCCCCACTTTGCCTAATGATTTCGGCTTGGGTTAGTTTTTGTTGGTCGGTTAGATTGGGGAAATAAATATCTTCTTTAAAGTAGTTAAAATTAAAAATTATTGAAGATAGTATGACAATGGTGTAAACAATTGTTTGGCTTTTTTTTAATTTAAGTTGACTTAAAATTAGACTTGAGGTAATGATAATGGGTAGCAACGACAGGCCAATGAAACGCCAAGGAAATTGGACGAAGGCTAAGAATGGTAGTAGTTTCCATATAAAAATAGACCGATTGTGGGTCATAAATAAAGCTATAGAAGCGTAGAATAAATTAAAAAAAACTAGAACAGATGTTTTTTGAGAATAGTATTTTTTGTGAAGTAACCAGTAGAAACTGATAGTGATAGATAAGATATAAATAAGTTGATGAGGGGTGCCTAATTGAAAAGACATATCGTCTTTGGGTCCCCATAAGGAGGCTCCATAACCCCAGCTCCTATCTATAAATAGTTGTTTAAGGCCGATAAAGTGGGCCTTATAATCAAAATAGCCCTGAGTCATAGTTTTGATGGTAGTCAAGTGACTTTCAAAGATGGCTGGTATGAGAAAAAAGGCACTAAGGCCTAGGGCTAGCAATAACGGCCAAAAATTCTTTAATTTAAATTTGAAAGATGGCCAAAGGCTAAAGAAAAGCAACAAAGGCAGAGATAAAAAAGAAATGAGATTGTGCGACAAGAAGAAGGCGGTTAGACTGAGGCTACTAAAAAGGAATCTGAGCTTTGTTTTTTGTTGTTTATAGTTTAGGTATGTATAGACAACCAGAGGTAAAAGACTAAGAGCTGTGAATTCGGCCATAGCTCCCCTAACAAAAAGATCGACAGCCCTATAAGGAAAGAAAGCGTAAAGAATGGTTAAAGTTAAAGCTAGGAATTTTTTGGAGCTGAGTTTTAGGAGAAGCAGATAGGTGAAAATAATAGCAGTTGAGTTGAGCAGTAACAGGCTGACTTTAAGGCTAGTAATTAAGGATAAATGAAAAAGGGAAAAAGTGGAAGCTAAGGCATAAAAGAAAGGTGGGTAGAAGTTGAACAAGGGATAAGAATAGCCAAAACCACCCAATTTAATAAGTCGGCAAGGAATTTGTCCATCTTGAAAGCATTGAATAAATTGGGATAATCTGAAAACATGCATGTCATCTTGCATGGAGAAAAAACCTGGCTTGATTAGGGGTAAACTGGTTAAGAGGATAAGAAGAAAGAGACCTAGACCAATTAGCAATTTGGAGTTTTTGTGTTTCATTTGTAGTTAATCTATTTTATACTAAAGGTGGTGAATATATCTATTAAAAAAATAATAAGCTGGGCTGTTTTTGTTTATTTTTTGGTAGCTCCCCTAACCTATCATCCCGATACTAAACTGACTTTATATTATCCATCCTTGAAGAATGGAAAGGTTTGGAATGTTTATAGATACATGGCTGAAAACCAGTCGAATATGCCCGATTTTCATTATCCGCCTTTAAATTATCTGTTGTTAAAAATCGAATGGCCTTTAGCTAGACTAGTCGGCGGAAGCGGTTTAGAGGCTTGGTTGGTTAGTGGAAGTATGGAGGCTCCGACCAATCCTCAGATTTTTAGATACAACTTGGCGGTGAAGACCCCATTATTATTGATGACTTTGTCGGCTGGTTATTTGATATATTTGATAGTTAAAAAATGGGGTGGTAAAGAAAAAGAGGCAACTAGAGCTAGTATTTGGTGGTTATTTAATCCTTTAACCTTATATTCGGTAGTAATTATGGGACAGAATGATATTTTGGCCATCTTACCCTTTTTGTTAGGTTTGTATTTTTTGATTGATAAGTGGTGGTTGGCCGTTTTCTTTTTTGGTTTTAGTATTTCAATTAAAGCTTATCCTTTAATTTGGGCAATTTTAATAGCTTTATGGTGGCCGACTAAAGATAAAAAAAAGAAGCTATTAATGTTATTAATTCCGCCTTTGTTTTATTTTTTAACACTAGTCCCCTTCTTGAGAGCTGATTATTTTAGACAAGCAGTTTTGAGTTCTGGTTTAATGGATAGAATTTTTGTAACTTCTCTATCGATTGGTTTTGGAGAAAGTTTGTTAGTGGTACCTTTATTGTTAGTTTTTTGGGCTTGGAAAAATATGAATTGGGGAGAAGAAAAGAAGAAAGATTTGAAAAAGTTAGTTCATATATTGTGGTTGGGTAGTTTGATAGTTTTAGCTTTTAGCCATTTTCATCCCCAATGGTTTTTGTGGTTGATGCCCTTTGCCAGTATTTATTTGAGTTTGATTAACAAAAAGAAAAGAGTTAGATTTTTGTTCGCCAATCTAGTTTTATGGTTGGCCTGGTTAGGAATAGTTTTGTTGTTCAAAGATAAGTTCTTGTATTGGGGAATTTGGTCCCCGACGAATCCGTATTTGTTGAAATTACCACTGTTGTCTAGTTTCTTAATGGCTAAGAATATTGATGTAGTTAGATTGACCAATCTATGTCACACAATTATGGCCGGAGTTTCTGTTTATTTTTTAGTTAGAAAAAGTGATTAGAAGAATATCTTTCAGATTATTTTTAAGTATTTTTTTTGTTTGGTTTTTGTTTTGGCTGACCAACATATTACCAGGAATAGAGGAAAGAAAAATGTACGGAGAAGGAAATTGGATAGATTATCAATTAATTGACAAAAAAGTAATTAAAGGTGAACTAAGGATAGAGAATAAAAATTTGTATCGCTTGGAGTTGTCGTTAAAAAATCCTTCGTTGATCAGTGATGAATTGTTAAATTTAAAAATAAGAAAAGGAAACGGTGATTTGTTAAAAAACCTAGATTTTAGTGCTTTTAATATAGGCGATCCTTCTGATTTGAGAATAGATTTAGACGAAACGGTTGATTTTGATGAAAAATTGATTTATGAATTAAAAGTTAAAAAAGGTGGAAATACTAAAATAAAAGTGGCCTTGATGAATGGCAAACCGATGTGGAAACTTTTTTACAAAAATAGTTTTTCTTTAAAGAGAGGTGTTAAATTAGCCAATCAAAAATTAATAAATTTGTTGACAAATGGTTGGACAATTTTATTGATACCGATTG
>QMND01000036.1 GCA_003647605.1 Candidatus Shapirobacteria bacterium
TAAATACACAGGATGCGGGATCATTCATGCAAAGTAAGAATGAAATATTAAGTTCAATGAGTTCCGGCACACAACAAGCCGTATCTGGATCATCTTTTTAAGGAGAAAATAAATGCCAGTATTATTCCAAGATATTCTATTTCCACCGGATATTAGTTTTGGTGCGGTAGGCGGCCCCCAATTTAAGACTACCGTTGTTCGGTCTAAATCAGGGTATACGCAGCGTAACATTGAATGGGAATTGGTTAAGGGCAAGTACGATGTTACGCATGGGCTAAAGACACAGGAACAGATAGACGACTTGTTAGCGTTCTTTATGTCCAAACAGGGGCAAGCGCATTCTTTTAGGTTTTTAGATTGGGTTAATTACACAATTGAAGATCAGGAAGTCGGGCCTGGGGATAACGTAGAAACCGATTTTCAAATAATCAAAACACATACTGATGCGGGCGGAAACACGTTTGATAAGAATATAACAAAGCCTGTAGATGTGACAGACACAAATCATACATTGGGGTATACAGATTACCCGACGTATACAACCATGTTGGTTAAGGTCAATGGCGTAACAAAGACTGAAGGCGTCGATTACACAGTTAACTACTCTACAGGTGTTATAACATTTGCTGTAGCGCCTCCTAATACACACACTGTTAGGGTTTGGTGCTCTTTCCACCTACACGGCGTATTTACTACGGATTATATGCCCGTAGGTATCGATTTCCACGAAATACATAATTGGGGGCCGATTCCTATTGAAGAGCTGAAAGAGACGGGAGTATAAGATGTCTAAAACAGCGTCCGCTCCTATGGCAACGCATATAGCGGAATCCGTAACGACATTGGCCATTGGATGGAAAATTACGAGGACTGATGCCGCTGTGTATGGATTTTCTACGCATGATGTTAATAAAGACATAAGCGGTGTTACGTATGTGGCAATGACGGGGACGGATACGACATCCCCTGGGAATAAAGATGACCTATCCGTGGCCACAATGGATATTTCGGGGTTGTTTAATTCGGACGCTATTACTGAGGATGACTTACGAAACGGGCTATGGAATGGTGCAAGGGTAGAGTGTTTTTTCTTTAATTGGGCGGATGTCTCGATGGGCATTGTTGAGATATTCCCTGGATGGTTCGGTGATATCACTATTAAAGATGATACATACGAAGTGGAATTAAGAGGGCTTACCGATGCGCTTAAAACTAACATGCTTAGAACAGTCACCCCTGAGTGTGATGCAGAGTTTGGCGGCACTCGATGCGGCGTTGATTTAGATTTACTTGAACAATCGGGGACAGTTGCGACCGTAATAGATCAAAGAACTTTCACTACAGCGGGATTATCCATAACGAGTAATGATGAATTTAACCAAGGCAAGGTTTTATGGACAAGCGGTAATAACAGCGGCACTTATTCGGAAGTACGCGATAGCACATTAGTAGGGCAATTAACATTATTCTTAAAAGAAAAACAAACAATACAAATAGGAGATGGATTTGATTTATGGCCTGGGTGTGATAAGCGATTAGAAACATGTAGAGATACGTATTCTAATACTGAACGATTCAGAGGATTTCCAAAAGTCCCAGGCCCCCAAATCTTAAGTTACCCCGATGCTAAGTAGTGACACAAGAGATAATATTATAGAAGAGGCGCGAAAGTATTTAGGGACTCCATTCTTACATCAAGGAAGAAGTGCTTCGGGGCTAGATTGTGTTGGTTTGATTATGGTTGTCGCTGAAAAATTAGAGGTGGTTGATATAACGGAAAATTCAGCCAATAGTATTTATAACAGGGAACCAAATCCCATAATATTACGAAACATATTTAGAGAGTATGGCGAACGTGTGGACTATGAGCACATGCAAAGCGGGGATGTAATGCTATTAAGGAATCCTATGTATCCGTGCCACGTTGCTTTTTATATTAAACCGAATCGAATGATTCATTGTATTAGTACCCCAGGATTGAATAAAGTTGTAGAGCACAATATTCATGATATTTGGCGTCGTAGAGTTATAGAGTGTTATTCATTTAAGGGATTAAACTAATGGCACAATTAGCGTTTGCAGCGGGGGGAGCCATAGTAGGCGGAAGACTGTTTAATCGTCCTGATTTAGGATGGTTAGCGGGTTCTTTACTGTATAATTTCTTTGGCCCCAAGCAAACAATAGAAGGCCCAAGGATAGAAGATAAGAAAGTATTATTAACATCCTATGGCGTGGCAATTCCTAGAATCTACGGCACTATGCGCACTTCGGGCATTGTGCATTGGTCTACAGATTTAATCGAAACGAAGCATAAGAAAAGTGCGAAAGGGCAGTCTACTTCTACGATAGAGTATACATATTCTGCTTCTTTTGCAGTTGCTATCGCCAATAGAGAATTATCGGATATTATTAAAATATATGCGGATGGTAAGGTTATTTATGACGTTACGGGGGCGTCCGAATCTACAACCATTGCCAACCTAAATTATAGACTTTATACAGGCTCAGAGACACAAGAACGCGATCCGTACATGGAGGCAACGGATGGGGCGGATGATACGCCCGCATATTTAGGGTTGGCGTATGTGTTCTTTGAAGACATGCAATTACAGAATTATGGCAATAGGATTCCTAATATTGAATTTTTGGCTACAGCGGCGGGGATCGATAGTTACTCAAAGACGCAAGTAACAATGAGTAATGAAGACAGGAATCCTGAATACTCATCCGTTGCGCCGCCACCGGAAAATTGTTGGTCGTTAATGGATGTTGAGCGGGATGTTGTATATGTTGGTGGACAAGACACAACAGGCACTCCAGGGGATACTGCTGAGCTAACATCAATCCAAGCGTCAACTAATCTACAAAAGAAACAATTATCATCAAAAGAAATGGGCATTATTATAGACATAGGTAAAACAATGCCTACGGGTATCGGCTATGATGGCTCTGTTTTTATTGATGGCGGCGATAAGGGGACTAATAATGGTAAGACGTATAAATTAGACCCAAACTCTCTTGGTGCGGTCGCTAAATTTGGCGGTGGTGGGGAGCACCCGTCTCCAGGACGAATTAATAGAGTGGATCGACTATCTCTACAAGTTCCGTACACAATACCAAATTGGGGGGATTCCCAACATATTGTGATTATTGTTGGGAGAAAGTCCGCATTATCAGGGGATTGGACTAGAGTACAAATCATATCCCAAAACAGACTTTATTTTGCGGAGGACACAGACCCTATAGGGGACGTTTTCCCATTTTTGGAGTATCACGGAACTTTCGTATTGGGGGAAGACTCGTTTGGGGCAACTGATAATTTGGCTACTGGCGTATGCCGTTCTGTTATACGTGATAACGCGGGCTTTTTTTGGTTTTTATGCGGTGATCGTCTTCTCAAGTATGATCTTCTTTTACAGAGTTATGGCGGAACACACCCCGACATACATCAAGTAGTAATGCCTATGCTTCCATTTGATGTAGATTTAAATGCTTCGTTCGGGTACGGCAATAATGATTCTATGTTGTACAATTCAGAGGATAATTCATTAATTATAACACGCAGTACCTCCCCAAGGATTATAAAATATGATTTAGATTCTGGAACAATAACACAGACTAATAGCGATGTTACCACAATGGACACCACTTCCCAAGTTATGCGGCAAGGTATTTTTAATGGGTATTTTTATACAGGAAGCCCTGACGTACATGAACTTTTATATAAAATAGATGCGTCAACATTGAATACTCTTGATACGTACGATCTTACTAATTGGATTGCAGGCAGTAATAACAATTGGGCTGCCCATTACCCAACACAGTCTATTTTTATGTCACAGTATAATGCGGCGGCGGATAATGCGTATTGGAGGTTATACCTTGATAGGACTGTTGGGGGAACAGAACAGCTAGATGTTGTTATAGACGATATAGGAACCCAGGGACGGTTGGAATCGTCTGACTGGGATGTTACGGAGGCATCACCACACACTGTTCGAGGCTTTTCTATAACAAAGCAAATGAACAGCGGGGCAGCTATTACTTCTCTAATGCCTGGATACTTTTTTGATTGTGTAGTATCTGACGGCGTTCTTAAAGTAGTTATAAGGGGCAATTCCCCCACATTTACCATTGATAGTGATGATTTGGGTACGGATAATAGACCTAGAGACATAGAAACATCCTCAAATGAAAATAGGATGCCTAAAGAAGTAGAAATTAGGTATATTGATAATGATTTAGATCATCAAGTTAATATGCAGTTTGATCGTAGGAGTGATGATTCTATTGAAGGGGATCAGATAGCGCCTTACGATTTACCAATAGTATTTACGGCGGATGAAGCAAAACAGATAGCTCAAAAATGGCTGTACTCTGTTTGGGTGGAGCAGGTTAAACATGCTAATCTTAATTCATCTGTCAAACATGCTTTACTAGACCCCACTGATGTCGGTACTTTGAATGTTGATGGGGAATCATTTACTATCCGATTAACGGATACAGGAATATCTAATTGGATAACACGGATGGGGTCTGTAGAGTATGATGAAGATGTATACGTTTCTGATGTAGAAGCGGATACAGGCGGTGTTGCACCCCCTACAATCGCATACACAGGCGCTTCTAAATTATTCGTGTTTGACGTGCCCTTATTAAGAGACCAGGATAATGTATACAACGCTTCCGCTTTTCCATTGTATGTGGTGGGTGCGGGGTATACGCCTAGTTGGATAGGGTGCGTTGGTGAAAAATCTGATACAAGTTCTTCCGACTACGCCCAAATCACACAACACTTTGCCACTCCCACATGGGGCACGGTCGCTGAAGCACTCCCTGCAAATCCTAAAGGTTGGCAAAAATGGAATAACATCACTTTAACTGTTAACCTTGGTCAAGGGGAGTTAGAGAGTAAAACAAGAGATCAGGTACTGAATGGTAGGAATGCCGCATTGGTGGGATCAGATACCAATGGATGGGAACTAATCCAGTTTTCCACGGCTATAAATGTATCGGGAACTGAATGGCAAATATCAGATATTATTAGAGGTCTTCGAGGAACGGACACAGCGCAAATTTTTAATAACCATTCCATTGGCGATATTTTTGTATTGATGGAATCTAATATAGTTCAAAAGTACAATGCACCTATCAGCGAGTACAATGCCAATGTGTATTACAGACCAGTAACAATTGATTCTACTCTCCCCCCTATTAGTTTTGTAGTGAACCATGATGCTAACGCATTAAAACCCTGGCGACCTACTTACGTGCAAAGTACGAGAGACGCCTCTCAAAATATTACTATTACTTGGGCACATCAAGAAAAAGTAGCAGGGGATAAATGGTTAGAGTCTACTGACACTGTTCCTAATAGCGAGGCGGCATCGTCGTATGACTTAGATATTTTGGATACCTCTGGTGGGTCTGTTATAGCAACTAAGAATATGACAGGTTCCACATTAACTTACACGTACACAGCGGCAGACCAAACCACAGACGGCATTGTTCCCATAAATACAAGTGCTGCTACGATTGCTGCTGTTGCTTCCACACAACGGTTAACGGATAGCGGCAATGGGTTTACAGCGGGGAATGGGTATGTTGTAGGTGTTTGGATTGAGATTGCCGGATTTACTAATCCTGAAAATAATAGATTATTTGAAATAATAGATGTGGACGGTTCCGGTGCGTGGGTTGAATTAAGTAACGGTTATCATGATTTAGTTGATGAGACAGCGGGAAATACTATCTCCATATATAGTCATGTTTATATTAAGATTTATCAAAATGGAAACAATGGTAGAGGATTCACACAAGAGGAGGTGGTGTAATGGCTAATTCCCCATATACAGAAATAGATCATTTAGCAGCGACATCGGATAAGATAACACCTACAAATACGGCTATTGATAGTTTAGATGGTAAGAATAATGGGTTTCTTGGTGTTGATTGTGCGGCAGGCGGGACAATCATAGTTGCTGAAGCAGATGCGTTTGAGAACGCTACATTTGAATTAACGGGCGCTCCAGGTGCTGGGTTTGTTCTTCAATTTGCTGATAGTGGCAATGAGGGCAGGTATAATGTCCTGAATAATGCGGGGCAAACAGCAACCATTCAATCCGAGAATGGCGGCACTACTCAATCTGTTCTCGATGGTTCAGGGGCTTTGCTGCATTACGATGGCACGAACATGCGAACACTCGCCACATCGGGCGGCGGGGGCGGTGGCGCTGCACCATCAAAAGAGCAATTTACATGGGGAGTGGATACGCATCCTTTTGTATTGGCGGCGACGGCGGCTTCTATTTTTCAATTATTTATAAACGGTATTTATATCTA
>QMND01000037.1 GCA_003647605.1 Candidatus Shapirobacteria bacterium
AATTTATCTTTAGGATTAAGACTAATAATGGCTTTTTTACGATTGATTTTTCGATAACTTTTACGACTTTTCCAGTTAGTTTTACTTTTACCCTTTAACTTAATAGTATTAATTTTTAAAGGCAAGACAGAAAATAAAGAATAAAAAGCTTGACGAATTTGACCTTTGGTAGCCTTGGTAGATACCCAAAAATGGTATTTAGAAACTGTTCTTTGTAATAAAGCTTTTTCAGTGTTGATTGGGGCTAGTATTATTTGGTTTGGAGCAATCATATTAAATTATTTATTTATATTTAATAAAGCTTTCCGACTAAAAATCAAAAAATTAGCTTGGCTTAAATTGTAAACATTTAGTGATTCAGTAGATAAAAGACTACAAAAATCTAAATTCCTAAAAGACCTTTTAATATTTTCTTTATCATCGGGGGTAATAATGACGGCAATTTTAGAACTTTTTGATAATACTTTATCTTTGGCCTTAAGTCTAGTAATCAATTGCAATCCTTTTTTAGTTTTGGCTTCTATTTTGCTCAGATCTTTTATAACCAACAATGCTTTATTTTTGCAAAAACTAGAAAAGACAAGTTTTATAGCCAGACCTCTCATTTTTTTATTTAATTTAAGTTTGTAATTTTGAACACCCCTAGGACCATGGGCTACACCTCCACCAACAAAAATTGGAGCTCGCCTATCTCCATGTCTGGCTCGACCAGTACCTTTTTGAGCCCAAATCTTTTTAGTAGAACCTCTAACCTCAGAACGATTCTTGGTTTTGGCTCTAGCTTTTCGTTGATTAGACAGATAAACACGGACAGCTTGTGATAACAAAGTAGGATTGTCTTTTTGATCAAAAATATCTTGACTTAAACTAAGAGATTCCAACTTTTCAGCTTTAATATTGTATTGATCTATACTTAATTTCTTAGTTTTAGCTGTCATTTTTTACTAAACTCCTTCTTTTTTCTAACAATCAACCAGCCATTCTTATGTCCAGGTAAATCACCTTTGATAGTGGCTATATGTGTTTGTTGGTCATAAGTTATAATTTTTAGATTTTGAACTGTAACCTGTTTATTACCAAAATGTCCAGGCATTTTTTTACCCTTAAGTACTTTTCCCGGAGTTTGAGCTCCAATAGCTCCTGGAGCTCTGGTTCTATCTGATTGACCTCTAGTTACAGGCTGTCGGTGAAAACCGTGCCTTTTAATAACACCGGCAAAGCCTCTACCTTTAGAAACACCTATAACATCAACCGTTTCACCAATTTCAAAAACTGAATCAAAGGCAACTTCTGATCCTAATTCAGGAGATTTTTCTGCTCTTAGGGTAAATTCAACAAAATGGGCTGGGGAAGTCTTGATTTTAAGTTTTTTTAGTTTAGAGGCAATGGTTCTGTTTGGTTTTTTCTTTGTACCATAGGCCAATTGAACAGATGTATCCTTGGCAGAATTGTGTTGTTGGTTAATTTGAGTTACCAATAAAGGTAAAGCTTGACATTTGGTAACCGGAATACAACTACCATCTTCTTGGAAAATTCGAGTCATATCCCCTTTTTGAATAACGAAAGCTGAAATCATAATTCTGTTTACATTTTAACCTCGACTTCAACTCCGGCTGGAAGGTCTAAATGTTGAAGACGATCAATCGTTCTTAAACTACTACTAATTATATCAATAAGTCTTTTGTGAATTCTGATTTCGAAATGTTCTCTGGCGTCTTTGTCGGTATGGGGACTGGTAAGAACCACGAATTTTTTTATTTTAGTGGGTAAGGGAACAGGACCAACTACTTTGGTACCAGCGGTAACCGCAGCCTCAACTATTTTGAGGGCAGCTTCGTCAATAAGGCGATGGTCGAAAGACTTTAGCCTAACTCGAATGCGGTTACCTTTAGTGTTCATTTTTGTTATTTAATAATTTCAGTAATGGCGCCAGCTCCAACTGTTAAGCCACCTTCGCGGATAGCGAATCTCTGGCCTTTTTCCATGGCTATAGGCTTGATTAATTCAATAACTACATTGACATTATCGCCAGGCATAACCATTTCAGTTCCCTCTTCTAGAGCTACATTACCAGTTACATCAGTAGTTCTGATAAATATTTGGGGTCTGTAACCAGTAAAAATGGGAGTGTGACGACCGCCTTCTTCTTTTTTAAGAAGATATATTTCAGCCTTAAACTTGGTATGGGGAGTAATACTGCCAATTTTAGCTAGCACCTGTCCTCTTTCTATATCTTTCTTTTCTACTCCTCGGAGAAGAATACCAACATTGTCTCCGGCCTGACCTTGATCCAACATTTTGTGGAACATTTCTACCCCAGTAACAGTGGTTTTTTTAGTATCCTTAAGACCGACTATTTCTACCTCTTCGTTAACCTTAATGACACCTCTCTCAATTCTACCAGTAGCTACAGTACCTCTACCTTTAATAGAAAAAACATCCTCTATGGGCATTAAGAATGGTTTGTCCAGTTCTCTTTTGGGTTCAGGGATAGAAGAGTCTAAAGCATCTAGCAGTTTTTTAATTGATTCAACAGCTTCAGAATCACCATTAAGAGCCTTTAAGGCAGAACCTCTAATAATAGGCACTTTATCGCCATCAAAACCGTATTTGGTTAATAGCTCTCTGATTTCCATCTCAACTAGGTCTAAGAATTCAGGATCTTCGACTAAGTCTACTTTGTTCAAAAAAACCACCAAAGCGGGAACATTTACTTGTTTAGCCAAAAGAACATGCTCTCTGGTTTGAGGCATAGGGCCATCTGGAGCAGAAACCACTAAAATAGCACCATCCATTTGAGCGGCACCAGTAATCATATTTTTGACATAATCGGCATGCCCTGGACAATCGATGTGAGCGTAATGTCTCTTTTCAGTTTCGTATTCCAAATGAGAAATAGCGATAGTAACAATCTTACTATCATCTCTAACAGTTCCACCCTTAGCAATATCGGCATAACTTTTAGGGTTACCAGCTACTTTAGCAATAGCAGCACTTAAAGTTGTTTTTCCATGATCGACGTGACCAATGGTACCAACATTAACATGGGGTTTATTTCTAACATATTTTTTATCGTCAGACATTTTTTTCTCCTTTTTTTGTAGAATTTTTTAATAATTAATTTTAGACTATTTTTACCTAAAAACAGCTTTATGATTCTAACAGTTAGATTAACTGTTTGCAAGGCTAAAAAGAAAGTTATTTTTTAACATGATTAGGGTTTTTAGCTAATAAAAGTTCTTCTTGAACATTACGAGGGACTGGATTGTAACATGAAAATTCCATATAAAAACTTCCTCTACCTTGGGTCAAACTTCTAATTACCGTAGCATAACCTCTAACTGCTTCCAAAGGAATTTTTGCATCTATAGTGGTAAAACCAAGAGATTCTTCGGTACTTTCAATTTGACCTCTTCTAGATGAAAGATCACCAATGACCGTACCTAAAAATTCGCTAGGAGTATTAACCTCAATCTTCATAATTGGCTCTAGAACAATAGGAGAAGCTAACTTGACGGCTTCTTTAATGGCAAAAGAACCAGCTAATTTAAAAGCATTATCACAGGAATCAACATCATGGTAACTACCATCATAAACAGTCACTTTTAAATCTACAACTGGATATCCAGCTATAATTCCATTAACCAAAGCCTCTTTAACTCCTTTTTCGATGGCTGGAATAAAGTTACTGGGAATAGCTCCACCTTTTACTGCATTGATAAACTCAAAACCCCCACCTCTTTCTTGGGGTTCAATTTCGATTTTACAATGACCATACTGACCATGTCCTCCACTTTGGTGAATGTATTTGCCTTCAGCTTTGGCAGTTCTAGTAATGGTTTCTTTGTAGGCTACTTGTGGTTTGCCTGTTTTAACATTAACTCCAAACTCTCTCTTCAGTCTATCGACAATAATATCTAAGTATAACTCCCCCATGCCTGAGATGATAGTTTGACCAGTTTCATGATCAAAACCCACTTTAAAAGTCGGATCTTCAGAAGCTAGTTTATTTAGAGCTGATCCCATTTTTTCTTGGTCATCAGCTGAATCTGGCTCAATAGCTAAAGAGATAACTGGATCAGCAAAACTAATTGGAGATAAAGAAATTTGGTTATCCTTATCACAAAGAGTGTCTCCTGTGGTGGAATTTTTAAGCCCAATACAGGCAACAATTTCTCCGGCATGACCCAATTCAATACTTTCTCTTTTGTCGGCGTGCATAAGCAATAAACGACCAATTCTTTCTTTAGTTTGTTTATTTGGGTTATAAACTTCTGAACCGCTTTTTAAGGTGCCTGAATAAATTCGAACATAAGACAAAGTTCCAACATGAGGATCACTTTGGACCTTAAAAAGCATAGCCGACAATGCTTCTTGATCAGATGGTTTACGAGTAATTGTTTCTTCAGTGGCTGGATCATAACCGCTAATAGGGGGAAGATCTAAAGGAGATGGTAAATAGTCAATAATAGCGTCGAGTAATGGTTGTATTCCCTTATTTCTCCAAGCAGATCCACAATAAATAGGAAATAGTCTTCTATTTATGGTTGCCTTTCGCAAGGCTTTTTTAAGTTCTGGAACGGAAATTTGTTGATCGTTAAGATATTTATCCATTAATTGCTCATCTTCTGAGGCAATTGTTTCTACCATTTTAGCTCTAGCTTGTTTGGCTTTTTCTAAATAATCTTGGTCAACATCTTTAACAGTATATTCCGTACCCTTTTCGTCTTTGTCCCAAATAATCATTTTCATCGACATTAAATCAACTACTCCACGGTGATCATGCTCTTCTCCAACAGGAATAACCATAGGAATAACGGGTGCTTGAAGTTTAGTTTCAATGCTTTTTAAAGACATGTCAAAACTTGAACCAATTTTGTCCATTTTGTTTACAAAAGCAATACGAGGAACTCCGTATTTATCTGCTTGTCGCCAAACTGTCTCTGATTGAGCTTGAACACCAGCATTACCATCAAAAATCATAATGGCTCCGTCTAAAACTCTAAGCGATCTTTCAACTTCGGCGGTAAAATCTACATGCCCTGGAGTATCAATAATATTGAAACGGTAATCTTTCCAAAATGTAGTAATACAAGCTGATTGAATAGTAATACCTCTCTCTCTTTCCTGAACCATAGTATCGGTGGTAGTTGTTCCCTCATCAATAACTCCTATTTTGTGTATTTTTCCAGTATAAAACAGGATTCTCTCGGTACTGGTAGTTTTACCGGCATCAATATGGGCAATAATTCCAATATTGCGGACTTTGTCCATATCCACATTACGATCAGATTTTTTGTTATTATTTGTGTTAGTCATAGTTGTATTTTGTATATTAACATGACTTAATTTATTTACAAGAATTAATGAAGAAGAATATATCCATAATTGGCGGAGGTTTAACCGGTTTGTTGATAGCTTATAGACTCTCGGAAGCTGATTACAAAGTGTCGGTATATGAAAAAAACAAGGAATTGGGAGGTTTAGTTTCCTCTTTTAAACAAGGATCTATTTACTTGGAAAAAAGTTATCATCATATATTTAAGGGAGATAAAAACATAATTCAATTAATCAATGAGTTAGATTTAGGCTCAAAATTGAAATGGTATACAAGCTCTATTGCTAATTATATGGACAGAAGACTTTATCCTTTTATGTCAGCTGTGGATTTACTTAAGTTTAGCCCTTTGAAATTAAAAGATAGAATTAGAATGGGTGGAGTAGCTTTGTATTTACAAAAGGAAAACAGGTGGCAAAAATTCGAGAAAGAAAAGGCTTGGAAATGGATGAAAAAATGGGGAGGAGAGAGTGCTTATCTGAAAATATGGCAACTTTTATTAAGGGGTAAGTTTCATAACCTATATAAACAAGTATCGATGGCTTGGTTGTGGGCTAGAATTAACACTAGAGCCAAATCGGCTAAAAATGGCGGTAAGGAAGAGTTGGGTTATTTAGATGGAGGTTTTTATTTAATAATTGATGAACTGGTTAAAAGAATAAAAAATAAAGGCGGAAGGATATTCTTAAACAAAGAAATAAAGAGAATTAGCCAGCTTAAAGATTCTGACAAAATTATAGCTAGCATAGATTCTAATAATTTTGCCAAAATTGTAGAAAGGGAAAAATTAGATATTGATTATATAAAAAAGTTAAAAAGTATAAAGTATTTGGCCTATATTGGTGTAGTTTTCAAATCAAAACAAAGTTTGAGTGATTATTACTGGCATAATATTAATGACTCAAAATCACCTTTTTTGGCTTTTATACAACACAGTAATTTGGTAGGAAAAGAAAGATATGGGAATAGTC
>QMND01000038.1 GCA_003647605.1 Candidatus Shapirobacteria bacterium
CCCAAAGGTTGTGTCTTCAGGATCACCCAGCACTTTCAGAAAGCACTGCATGGAGCCGCCTGACGGATTTGAACCGCCGACCCGTTGTTTACAAAACAACTGCTCTACCACTGAGCTAAGGCGGCATAACCAAGCCTTAAGCCCCAGGTTTCAGGTTTTTGCTTGTAGCCTGCAATCTATTTTATAACCTCACTCACCACCCCAGCACCTACAGTGTGTCCACCCTCACGGATGGCAAACCTCAATTCCTTTTCCATAGCAATGGGGGTAATGAGTTCTGCCTCTATCTGGACATTATCCCCGGGCATAACCATCTCTACATCCTTGGGGAGGCTGATGACCCCGGTGACATCAGTGGTGCGAAAGTAGAACTGGGGACGATAACCGGAGAAGAAGGCGGTGTGTCTGCCTCCTTCTTCCTTGGCGAGAACATAAACCGATGCCTTAAACTTGGTGTGGGGGGTAATTGAACCTGGTTTGGCCAGGACTTGGCCTCTCTGGAGCTCCTCCTTGGCAATTCCCCGGAGAAGCACACCGATGTTATCCCCGGCCTGTCCAGTTTCAAGGGTCTTTCTGAACATCTCCACACCGGTAGCGGTGGTCTTTTTGGTCTCCTTTATCCCCACAATCTCTACCTCATCACCTACCTTTATCTCGCCCCTCTCTACCCGACCTGTGCCTACTGTTCCCCTTCCGGGGATGGAAAAGACATCCTCAATAGGCATCAGGAAGGGTTTATCCAGAGGACGCTGGGGGGTAGGGATGAACTCATCTACTGCTTTTAAGAGCTCCTCGATGCACTTGGTTGCCTCGGGGTTATCGGGTTCGTTCATTGCCTTGAGAGCACTCCCCCGAACAAAAGGAATCTTTTCTCCGGGGAACTCATACTTGGTAAGCAGTTCTCGCAGTTCTAACTCTACAAGGTCTAAGAGCTCGGGGTCATCTACAGCATCACACTTGTTTAAGAAGACTACGATAGAAGGAACCCCTACCTGACGGGCAAGTAGAATATGCTCCCTCGTCTGAGGCATTGGGCCATCAGCAGCTGAGACAACCAGGATTGCCCCATCCATCTGGGCGGCACCGGTAATCATATTCTTGATGTAATCGGCGTGTCCGGGGCAGTCCACATGAGCATAGTGTCTCTTCTCGGTTTGGTATTCTACATGGGCTAAGGCAATGGTAACCCCTCTTTCCCTTTCCTCAGGGGCGTTGTCAATGGAATCAAAGGTGCGCATTTCAGCCAATTCTTTCTTGTGCAAGAAAAGGGTAATTGCACTGGTTAAGGTAGTCTTGCCATGGTCAACATGGCCAATAGTGCCGATGTTCACATGGGACTTGGTGCGCTCGAATTTTTGTTTTGCCATGATTTACCTCCAAATCCTTATAAGGGCGGACTCCTTATAGAGGCGACAGAGAAGTTGCCTCTAATAATACCTATAGAGAAGTTGCCCTTATATTACTTTTCCTTGCTCGCGAAGTGAGAGCCGAAGCCCGGCGAAGCCTTAGCAAAGGCGGGCGGACGATAGAAATGAACAAAGTCCATTTCGTTTTTTTTACTATCACTTTATTATCTTCGCTGCAATATCTTCAGGAACCCGGGCATAATGCGAGGGTTCCATTGTATAGGTTCCTCTTCCCTGTGTCAAGGAACGCAGAGAAGTAGCATAGCCAAACATCTCAGCAAGAGGGACAAATCCTCGAATTACTTTTATTCCCTTTCTCTCCTTTATCCACTCTATCATTCCGCGCTTGGAATTAAAGTTCCCCAAGACTTCCCCTACATATTCCTCGGGAGTAACTATTTCAATACTCATTATCGGCTCTAAAAGAAAGGGAATAGCCTTTTTCACGCCATCTTTAAAAGCAATAGAGGCAGCCAAGCGAAAGGCTAACTCTGAAGAATCTACCTCATGAAAAGAACCGTCTTTTAAGATAACCTTCAAATCCGTTACTGGATAACCGGCTAATACTCCTCCCTCCGCTGCTTCCTCTACACCCTTTTTTACTGCCGGTATAAACTCCTGGGGGATTACCCCTCCTTTAATTTTATTTACAAACTCTAAACCCATCCCACTTTCCAAGGGTTCTAATTTCAATAGAACATGCCCATATTGACCATGACCACCGGTCTGCCTGATAAACTTTCCTTCGCTCTCTACTCCTTTAGTAATTGTCTCCCGATAAGAAACCTGCGGTTTTCCCACATTGGCATCAACCCCAAATTCGCGAATCATCCGCTCTTTCAATATCTCGAGATGTAGCTGCCCCATTCCCGAAATTATTGTCTGTTCGGTTTCTGAGTCGGTGCTAATTTTAAAAGTAGGATCTTCTTCGGAGAGTTTATTTAAAGCGGAGTTGAGTTTATCACGGTCAGCCTTTGTCTTTGGTTCGATAGCCAGGGAGATTACCGGCTCGGGAAAATGCATCGCTTCCAAAACTATGGGGTGCTCGGGAAGACATAGGGTATCGCCTGTACGCACCTCTTTTAATCCTAGAGTGGCAGCAATATCTCCGCAAAAAATCTCTTCTCTTTCCTCGCGCTTGTTGGCATGCATCTGGAGGATCCTCCCCACCCTCTCTTTTGTGCCGGAATTAGCATTCCAGACAAAAGAACCTACTTTCAGATGTCCAGAATAAACCCGGAAGAATATCAATTTACCTACATAAGGGTCACTGCTAATCTTAAAAACCAGAGCCGCAAATGGCTCTTTATCACTTACCAACCTTTTCTCTTCTTTACTGCTCTTCGGGTTTATTCCCTCTACCGGGGGAATATCCAAAGGCGAAGGGAGATAATCAACAACTGCGTTTAACAAAAGCTGTACACCTTTATTTTTCAAAGAACTACCACAAAGAACAGGAACTATTTTATTCTCGATCGTCAGTTTTCTAATTACCGCCTTGAGTTTTTCCTCACTTACTTCCTCGCTGTGCACATAAGCAGATAAAATATCCTCGTCTTTCTCTCCCAATTTTTCAATCAGCTTCTCGTGATACTCCGCTGCTTCCTCCTTCAATGCCTCATCTACTTCTTCCTCATGAAAGGTAACTCCATAATTTTCCTCCTGGAAAACAACTCTCTTCATCCTCACCAGGTCAAGTACACCATTAAAGCCCTCTTCTTCGCCTATAGGAATCTGAATAAGGAGAGGAGTTGTGCCCAAACGTTCCTCCATCTCCTTGACCACTTCAAAAAAGTTTGCCCCTACTCTGTCCATCTTGTTGATAAAAGCAAGACGAGGAATCTTGTATCCATCTGCCTGCCGCCAGACAGTCTCTGTCTGGGACTCTACACCGCCTACGGCACAAAAGATTGCGATTGCACCATCCAGTATTCTCAAAGAGCGCTCTACCTCGGCCGTAAAATCTACATGGCCGGGGGTATCAATTATATTTATCCGATGCTCCTTCCAAAAACAGGTAGTCGCCGCCGAGGTAATTGTAATCCCTCTCTCTTTTTCTTGGTCCATCCAATCCATAGTGGCTTCGCCATTATGGACCTCACCAATTTTGTAAATCTTGCCGGTATAATATAAGATTCGCTCGGTTGTGGTGGTTTTCCCGGCATCAATATGAGCCATAATTCCAATATTGCGAATATTTTGTAAGGGATATTTTCTCGGCATTTTTTAAAACTTAAAAAATCTGAAAACAGATTTTTCATTTTTTATAGAAATTTTAAGTTAGGTTGTCTCCTTCAATATGAAATGTTCCCATGATTATTCTTTGAACCTCCAAAAGTAATTTCTGCTAACTACATTTTTATCCTCAGCCTGTCTACGCTAAGGCTTCGCCGGGCTTCAGCTCTCGCCCTGCACCGTTCTGGTGCAGGGCTCGCTTCGCGAGAAAAACCTCTCGCCTTACGGCGTAAGGAAAATGAAACAGCGCCCCGACGCTTCCGTCGGGGCTATCCTCCTCGCTTCGCGAGGAAGGAATGGTGGGCTCACCCTGACTCGAACAGGGGACCCCTGCGTTATCAGCACAGTGCTCTAACCAACTGAGCTATGAGCCCAATTTTTGCGAAGCAAAAATTGGATACTGAATCCCGATTTATCGGGATGAAGGACCTGGCCAATGCGAAATTAAAACAAAAAGCACCGAACCACCATCAAAAACACTTCGGTCTATTACCCTGGACTGGTGTCATGGTGCTCTTTTAAGATTGCTTTACTTCGTTCAGCAATCTAATTACAGCGATTAACACCGATTACAGTGATGATTTCATCATTTCTTTATCGCCGTAATCTTGTTTTTTCGTTGTAATCGCTGTTTAAAATTAGCACAAGCCAACAACCACCGCTTACTTCTCCTTTGATTGCCTCGCTACCGCTCGGCAATCTGATTACAACAATTAACAATGATTACGGTGATGTATTTCATCGTTGCAATCTTGCTTTTTATTACTGTAATCGTATTTATAAAGGAGGTGATCCAGCCCCACCTTCCGGTAGGGCTACCTTGTTCATGTAACTCCTTATGTCTCCATAAGGCATGGACTATATCTTCTTCTATCGCACAGAAGTTTAGACTTCCTTGATAGAAGTCCGGCGTGTAGTCTCTGAGGGGTCAATCACGACTTCCCTGCTGATTGTCCGCATCCTAACATTTTCACTCCGATTTAAAGTCGGAGTAGTTAAGAATTCTCGGATATCCCAGCATATAGCCAGATTTCTTACCTTATTGTCGCCAACAAGGATCGCAACAAATTTACGACTTAGCCCCCCTTACCCAGCACACCTTGGGCCCCGATAAATCGGGGACTTCGGGTGCACTCGACTCAGGTGGCTTGACGGGCGGATTGTGATAGTTTAGAGTTACTTCACGTTCCCACCGAGCAAGCGGCTTTCCCGCACTCGGCGAGCCCCACGATTCATTTCAGATTTTAAATTGTTGGACCCTTCTAAAACCCTCCGTGGTTTTATACTCTTTGCTTATAACTATCTTAACAATTTCACGAAAGATTTCAAAATTTTTTCGTTTGACTTTACTCTGGAGAGAATGTTTTTCAAAAAAGGGAATCAATATATTCTGAATATCTTTTTGTGAATTTATCTAAAAACGATAGCAAGTTGAATGGTTTTTTTTATTATCTTTTTGCTTATAGATAAACCCGCAACCAAAATATTCTCTAACTCCCTCAAGCAATCCTTTTTCATCCTCATGAAGTTTTATATAAAAGTGTATTCGGACACAAGGTTTACTTGTGTGAGGACGTTTTAGAATAGGATTTACATAAAAACATCCCTTTCCGTCTGTCAAACCAACAATATAATCTGCTGTTATCATAGGTTTCTCCCTTCCCCCGACGATTGTCGGGGTACTATGGATCAGCTGACTTCTCGTATCGCAATTACTCCTATCAATACGAGATCTCCCTGGGTCACTTAAAGAACTATTCCGGACATCCAAGCAGGACTTTTTTAAACATCTTCCTCATAACACACCGTATGAGTCGATGCATCCCTGTTAAGCTTGGCTACCCTTTGCCTCAGGCCCTCCGCTTCAGTTCCTCGCGAAACTAAAACTGCCTATTTTTTGGCTACGCTGATTTTTTAAATCAGGAAAGGATTTTAACCTTTTAGTTCTCTAAGCTGCCAGGCGCGCTTAATATTGTGTGTACAAGGCCCGGGAACGTATTCACCCCACCACTGCTGATATGGGATTACTAATGATTCCGGCTTCATGAAGGCGAATTGCAGCCTTCAATCCGAACTGGGACCTGCTTTTTGGGATTAGCTCCACCTCGCGGTTTAGCAACCCTTTGTACAGGCCATTGTAGCACGTGTGTTGCCCAGGACATAAGGGCCATACTGACTTGACGTCATCCCTACCTTCCTCCCTATTGCGTAGGGCAGTCTCTTTAGAGTACTTCCCTGACCAATGTCAGGGCTAGCAACTAAAGACAGGGGTTGCGCTCGTTTGAGGACTTAACCCAACACCTCACGGCACGAGCTGACGACAGCCATGCAGCACCTGTCCGCCACCTTCGAAAGGGTCCCAACTTTCGTCGGGATTGCAGGCGGATGTCAAGCCCTGGTAAGGTTCCTCGCGTACCATCGAATTAAACCACATGCTCCACCATTTGTGCGGGCCCCCGTCAATTCCTTTGAGTTTTAACCTTGCGGCCGTACTCCCCAGGCGGAGCACTTAATGCGTTAGCTTCGGCACGGAAGAGATAACCTCCC
>QMND01000039.1 GCA_003647605.1 Candidatus Shapirobacteria bacterium
GGAGTTGGAGTTGGAGTTGGAGTTGGAGTTGGAGTTGGAGTTGGAGTTGGAGTTGGAGTTGGAGTTGGAGTTGGAGTTGGAGTTGGAGTTGGAGTTGGAGTTGTTATTTTATGACTCCTCATAGCCACTTTCAAAATTTTAGCTTCTTTTTTCATTCTTGCTACTTCTTCTGGATCAGAAGTAATTAATTTATGTTCTTCAGGACTAGCAATAACTCTAATGGCCACATGGTTCTGACCTGCGAAAAATATTCCTTCACCCTGATCAGCCGTCAAAAGCAACTGTTTTTCTCCTTCAGACAAGTAAAAAACTTCTCCTATTTTGTCTATGGCCGCACTGTGTTGTTTCAATAAAATTTGTATAGCCGAATTAGTCACAATCTCCTTGCCATATTCTGATTGCAAAAAATCATCAACATCTTGTGTAATTGTGGTAGTTCCCAAAAAATATTTTCTACCCCTTTTTACAATCCCTCTCAAAAAATCAGCCGAATCCCTATGTTTCATCAACACCCAAGCTTCTTCTATTACCAAAATCCTCTTCTTCAATTCTTTCCTAACTATTGTCCAAATATAATCCAAAATAATATGCATGGCCACTGGTCTCAAAGCTTCCTCTAAATTTCTAATTCCAAACACTACAAACTTATTTTCCAAATTCACTGTTGTTTTTTGATTAAACACCCCAGCGAACGAACCTTTTATAAATTTTTCTAATCTAGCCGCCAAAGACTGTGCCTTCTCTTCCTCCATTCCAATTAAAGATTTATATAAGTCTTCAATTAAAGGTGGATCTTTTTTTTGGGTTTCTGGATCAGGTGTAATTCCTTTCATTTTATAAGCCTGCATTACTGCCTTATCCAACATAGATTCTTCAATTGGATTTAATTTTCCTAGCATTATTTTTAATAACTTATGTAAAGCTAACACTTTAGAATTTAAAGCGTTGTTTCCTTCTTCTGCCGTCAAAGACAAATCAAAAGGATTGATTTTAGAATCTTCGCTATAACCAAAAGCAATATATTGCCCTCCGACTGCTTCACACAATTCTTGGTATTCATTTTCTGGATCTATGACAATTATTTCTGCTCCTAACATTAAAGATCTCATCACCTCTAGCTTAATCATGTAAGATTTTCCGGCTCCTGAAGTAGCAAAAACAACCGAATTGTAATTTTCCATTCCAAAGCGATTAAAAATTACTAAAGAACCATTGTGTTCGTTAATTCCATACATAATTCCATCATCGTCAGACAAATCAGAAGACACAAAAGGAAAAGTGGTCGCCAAAGAAGTTGTGTCCATATTTCTGGTTATTTTCAATCTATCGTCACACAACGGCAGGGTAGTAATAAAAGCCTCTTCCATTTGCAAGGTAGCTTTTTTACTGTTAATCATTAGAGCTCCCAAACTAGACTCCAAATTTTTAGTTATCTTGTCTAGATCTTTTTTATCTTCGCTGGACAAAGTTGCATACAAAGCAAATTGAAAAAATCTCTCTTCACCCTTTACTAAATCAGCTTGCAAACTCAAAGCATCTTCTAGTTTGGCCTGAGTAGCTGGGTTGACAATTTTGCCTCTTTGTAAATCAGTGCTTATTTCTGCCTCCATTTCTGCAATCTTTCTTCTTAAATCATCCAAAATTTCCTTTCCGTCGGTTGGATAAATATACATAGACACACTTAAAGAAGCATCAAAATTAATTAAAGGAGATAACCAGTTCATACCTACGAATCGTGGATATCCCGCCACAAACAGACTCCTATAGTAACGATTATTAATTCTGATATGGTTAAAATCTACTTCTATGGCCGATGGTGCAATAATATCCTTGGTCGAAACCAAACCGTCTACAAAATCCCTTTTCCCAACCGCTTTTTTGTCAGACACCTTTTCTTCTACTACTTTTTTGCTTTTTTTAGGCGGCAGCAATTTGGACAAAAAACTTTTCTTTTTAGTCTTTGCTACCGAAGACACCATTGTTTTATTGTCGGCCATTCTTACCTCCTTGTTCTTGTTGTTTTTTTCTAGTTGTTACCACCGGGGCCGAATAGTCCATACTTTGTACTTTTTGTTGAGCAAAACTCTCTTCGTTGTACTTTTTATATAACAATTGCACTAACTCTCTGCTGTTTAAACTTCTAATTTCCAATCCTAATCTGGAAAAAAGCCTCATAATGTGTTCCTTTTTTGGTTCTAAACTAGCCTTAGCTTTTTCTAATATATACTCTTTGCTATATGGTAACTTTTTTTGTTTCTTTGATATTCCCATACTTGGTACTAAACTTTTCTTAACTGTTTCTACTCCTAGTTCCAACAGAGAAAAAGGCACCACAATATAGAAAGATTTAGACAAAACATCATTTTTTCTAACTGTTTCTTCTATAAAAGAACGGTAAGATATAATTCTTTTTTTTAACATTGGGTTATGTTCTTTTTCTTCAGCTAGTTTTAGCTTGTCCAAATAAGAACTTACATCTTTAGCATTTGACTGAATTACTATTTGAATCGGGAAAGTTAAAGAGTTTAAAATACCCCCATAGGCAAAAACCAAGGCTGACTGTTCTCTGGCCGACAACAAATCAAAATTAACAGAAGACAGTTGCATAACCATAGCACAACTTCCGTCTTTTAATATAGCTACTCCATCGATTACATCTTCTACTGGCAAATGTTCTTGAGTGCTTCCTTTGATAGCAATTTTTAAAGGATTATTATTCATAGGCAGTTATTTAATAATACTCAATTTTTTTCTATAAAACAGCCTCTATTCTAATAGGTTCTAGAATTTCACCTTTTAATTCCACATTAACCCTATTAAATTTATAACCATCTTTTTCAGTAATAACCAGATATTTACCACTAGCCAACTGATTAGCTGATTTAAATTGTCCCAAAGAATTGGTTCTAAAAACTCTAACCGAATTTCCTTTGTCGTCTTGAACTTCTACAATTGCCTCTTCTATTATTTTTCCGTTTTTCCCCATTACCATACCAGACAAAACATTGGGCATAGTTGGTGTTACTGGCATTGGAACTCCTCCAAACACTGCCTTTCCTGTCGCTTCTAGTTTGTCAGCCTTTTTTAAATCTAAAGAAACTTTTTTGATTTCTTTCTTCTCTTCAATCTTTTCAATCTCTTCTTCCTCTTTTTTCTCTACATCCTTAATTTTTTCCTCTTCTTTCAATCCTATTTCTTCATCTATAACCTTTTTCTCTACTTTATAATCAGCTGAAGACAACTCTATATCTTTTTCCCTATTTCCTATTTTTGGTAAAGACACAATAAACTCCTCAACCATGTTTCCGTCTTTTGTTTCTACTTTTAAACTTTCCTTACCTTTATGCTCACCTTCACTAAAAGACTTAATATCAAGATCTAACCAGTTTTTATCTCTTACTTTTTTCCATATATAAATTGTTGGAGAGTAAATACTTCTAATAAAAGCCATTAGCCAAGTTTCTAGTGGCCTGTCCTCGAAGGGTACAAAAGCCAAAGCTATGCCCCCCAAACCAAAAATAGCCATTAATGGATATTTAACAAAAAACAACAATTTACTTGAATTAATTAAGACAGCTACAATTATCCCACCTCCAGCCTTGGCAAACTGTTTTAATGTCATATTACCAACCAATTTGAACTCGTAGCTAGAAATTTGTTGAGGTATTGGGTGTTGTTCCATTAACCCATTCTACATTTTTTTTGACTCTTCGTCATCCACACTCTTTTTATTTAATTTCTTATGCAAAAAGGGAATTGGATTCCCGATTTTCACAAATCCGTGCCTACAAGAATCAAAAACTACACAATTTTTACCTATCTATATCTTACCCAAAAAAGTCAAGAAATTATCTCGATTAATTAATTTAAATTGAGAATTTTTATAACTAGCTAAAAATTCACTAAACCCCTTTGCCTTGCCATTACCCCACTTAAATTCATAAGCCCATAATTTACCATCTCTTTCTTCGATTAAATCGATTTCTTTTTGGTCGTAAGTCCTCCAAAAATAATTATTAGAATATATTTCGTTATAGTGTTGCAACTTCATTCTTTCCAATAACAAAAAATTCTCCCACAACATGCCTACATCGTTTCTAATATCCAAACTATTGAAGTTATTAATCAAAGCATTTCGGATTCCAATATCCATAAAATAATACCTAGAGTTTTTAATCACTTCTTTCCTTAGGTTACGACTAAAACCTCCCAGTCTAATAATAATAAAAGCCTTTTCTAATAAATCCAAATACCTAACTACCGTCTCCCTAGCTACTGCCAAACTTTTTGACAACTCGTTTAAAGAAACCTCCTTACCTAATTGAAAAGCCAACAAAACCAGCAAATCTTTCAATATCTTTGGGTTTTTTAATCTATCTAACTCTAATATGTCTTTATACAGGTTGGCCTCAACCACACTTTGCAGATAGGTAATTTTCTCTTTGTTATTTTTTAAGCCTAGAACTTTGGGGTACATGCCATATAACAAATAATTCTCCAACGACTCTTCGATTTGATAATTATTTTTTTTGAGTTCGGCTATCGAAACTGGGTATAACATAAAAACCTTTGCTCTACCTGTCAACGGTTCCCTTATTTTATTAGACAATTCAAAAGAGGATGAACCTGTGGCGATTATTTTGACATTTGGTATATTGTCGTGAATGATTTTTAAATTCAACCCAATGTTTTCTATCCGTTGGGCCTCGTCTATCATAACCAACTCGTATCCGTTTATAGTTGACTTAATCTTTTCTAAATTTAAACTAGAAAAAAGTTTTTGATTCAAACCAAGATCTCCATCCACCTCCAAGACTTTCTTTTTTGTCTTTTTTTTAATTTGTTTTAATAGGGTAGTTTTGCCTGCCTGTCTAGGACCATATAAAACCAATACTTCTTCTTTGTCTAGCTCTTTTTTTATTTTGTCTTCCAAACTCCTTTTTATTATTTTCATATTTTTATTATACCTCAACTCTTACAATTTAGCAAAATACCGAGACTTAACTCTTACTATTTAGCCAAATTCAGATAGTTTTATGCCTAAAATAAATTTTATAACCAATTTTATTTTTTCTACAATATTTGGCTATCTTTCTTTCTAAATCGTTCCAGTAACTTCCATCTTTTTTTATTTTTTCATAAAGATTCGCCAGTTCAGGTTTGTTTCTCTTCAAAAACTCAAAAATCCTCTTCCTGTTATTAGCCCTGATGTTTAAGTTCTCAAACAAAACCTGATCAACATCGTTCTTCACCAATTTAACTAATTGTTTAAAATCTGTAATTTCAGGGAAAATAGGCGATATAAACAAATATGTTTTTATGCCTTGTTGATAAAGTATTTTTAAGGCTTCTAATCTCTTTTGAGGAGGCGGGGCTTGGGGCTCTAATTGTTTCGCTAATTTTTCATCCAAAATCCCAACCGACATACCCACCCTTAAATTTTCAAACTTTTTCAATAAATCCAAATCCCTTAAAATCAAAGGCGACTTGGTTAAGATCTCCAATTTTGGTTGAAACTCTAATAACCTTTCTAGACATTTTCTGGTAATTTTATACTTTGCTTCTATGGCTTGATAAGCATCTGTCACCGATCCAATTAAAATCAAACTATCTTTTTTAACCGACTTGGCCGTTATGGTTTCTGGAGCATTGACTTTAATATCCACAAAAGAACCCCAATCTTCTCCATTGTGTCCTGTGAATCTTTTCATAAAATCGGCATAGCAATAAATACAACCATGTTGGCAACCGACATAAGGATTCAAAACATAATCAGCATTGGGCAACCCACTTTTTGTAATGGCCGATTTTACCCGTCTCTTTTTTACTTTTATTTTGTTCATTCAAAGCTTTGAGAGTTTAACATTCTCAAGCAAATTTAATTTCTAGTTTTTTCCCTAAAGAGCTAGCTATCCGCTCAACTAAACCAACTGAAGGACTAACTGTCATATTTTCGATTCTAGATATAACAGCCTGAGTAGTTCCAGCTTTTTTAGCCAATTGTCTTTGAGAAATTTTAGCCTTAATTCTAGCTTTAATTATTTCCCTAGTAATTTGATAAGCAACTCGGCTTTTATCCCATTCTTTCTTAAACTTTGGTTTTTTAAGTTGTATTTCTAAGTATTTATTTAAAGTTATGTTTTTCATGAAACAATGATATCTTTTTAGA
>QMND01000040.1 GCA_003647605.1 Candidatus Shapirobacteria bacterium
CTGTAATCTTTCCTAATATCTATAATTTTCATGGTTGATTTTAATTTTTTATATTCTATCATTTTTCCCTTAATCTCGTGCTAAAATAGAAACTATGGATAAGCGTTATCAACCAGACAAAGAAACAGATATATATAAATTGTGGGAGAAAAAAAGGGCCTTTACTCCCATCGTTCCCGCCAATCCTACTGAAGCCAAAAAAAAACACAAACCTTTTACTATTATTTTACCTCCCCCCAATGCTAACGACCCCCTCCATGCTGGTCATGCTTTGTATGTAGTTGAGGATATAATGATTCGTTTTCATCGTATGTTAGGAGATCCGACTTTGTGGTTACCAGGAACCGACCATGCTGGAATTGAAACTCAATTTGTATTTGAAAAACACTTAACCCAAAAAGGTAAAAGTCGTTTTGACTATGACCGTCAAACTTTATTTCAAATGATTGCTAATTATGTTAACAAAAACAGAGGAATCGCTGTCAAACAAATGAAAAGATTGGGTTTTTCTTTAGATTGGACTAGGGAAAGATTTACTCTAGATCCGGCTCATACTAAAAGGATTTTTGCTGTTTTCAAAAAAATGTATCAAGATGGCTTGATTTACAGAGATGAACAAATCGTTAATTATTGTACTCACTGTGGTACCGCCTTTTCTAATTTAGAGGTAATACATAAACAGGTAAATTCGCATCTATGGTACTTTAAATATCCTCTAATCGACAACCCCAAAGAGTTTATAGAAGTAGCTACTACTAGACCTGAAACTATGTTGGGTGATACAGCTGTGGCTATTCATCCCAAAGACCCTCGTTATCAAAAATATAAAGGTAAAAAAATTCTTTTACCAATTATAAATAAAGAAATCCCTATTATTTTCGATAAAATGATAGATCCTGATTTTGGCACTGGGGCTGTAAAAGTAACCCCAGCCCATTCTCCAGAAGATTTTCAAATGGCCAAAACTCACCATCTAAATATTATCAACATTATCAATTTCGACGGTAAGTTTAATAACAAAGCCCCAAAAAAGTATAGAGGTTTTTATGCCACACAAGTCAGAAAAATGGTGATTGAAGATATGGACAAATTAGGGTTTTTATCTAAAGTAGAGGATTACAGTCATCAGGTTGGTCATTGTTATCGTTGTCACAATCCTATTGAACCATTGTTGACTCCTCAACTATTCGTCAAAATTAAACCGTTGGCTGATAAAGCTGTCGAGGCAGTTAAACAAAAAAAGACTAAGTTTTTTCCTCAGCGTTTTCAAAAAAACTTTTTTCAATGGATGGACAAAATTCGTGATTGGCCTATTTCTAGACAAATTATTTGGGGACATCGGATTCCAATTTGGTACAACTTAGACGAAAGAGATGATTTTTTAATTAGTTTCGTTGATGATAACAAGAAATTAATTAGCTCCTACTGGCTTGATATTAAGAAAAAATACGATTTCGATACTGTCAAAAAAGGTCTCCAGTCAATCATTGCTCCAGCCAAAGCTAATTATTACCTATCAGAAAAAGATGCCCTTAAACACGGTCCTTTAGTTCTTCAAGAAACCGACACTTTTGACACTTGGTTTTCTTCAGCTCAATGGCCATATTCTACTTTAGGCTGGCAGGCCGACGGTCAACATTCGCCTGATTTTGAATATTTTTACCCCACTACAGTTTTAGATACTATGTGGGACATCTTGTTTTTTTGGGTGGCCAGAATGATTATGATAGGTATTTATGCTACCGGCCAAGTTCCTTTTGAAATAGCCCATATGCACTCTAGAGTAAACGATCTCCATGGTAAAAAGATGAGTAAATCCAAAGGAAATGTAATAGAACCAATTAAAATAGCTGAAGAATTTGGAGCTGATGCCTTAAGAATGGCCTTAGTTTATGGGGTTGCCCCTGCTTCTGATATAGCCCTATCTACTGATAAAATAAGGGCCCAGCGCAATTTTGTCAACAAGATTTGGAATGCTTCTCGTTTTGTTAATATAATCATTGATCGTTTTCAACAAAACCACCCCAATTTGCTCGTTAATTTGCCCAGTTCCTTTTCTGAATTAAGAAACTTAACCAAACACCCTGATGATTTAGAAATTATTGCCGATTTGGAGAAAGTTATTAAGTCTACTACCAAAAATTTAAAAACCTATCGTTTTGGGCAAGCTTCTGAAGATCTTTATCAGTTTTTTTGGCACCAGTTTTGTGATAGTTACATAGAAAAAACCAAAGACAAGGGAGTTGATGTTATACCTGTCTTAGTTTTTGTTTTAATTAACAGTCTAAAATTACTTCACCCCTTTATTCCTTTTGTGACGGAATCAATTTATCAAAATTTTAAACAAACTTTTGCTTTTAAAGAAGGTTTGTTGGCTACTTCTAGTTGGCCAAAAACCAGTTAAAATGAAAAAAAAAATTCTGATTTTAACAATGTTAAGCTTATTTTTTGGACTTTTATACCAAGATAATCTTTTTCGTATCAAACTTAAATCTTTTTCCCTGTCTAGAGGTACCCACTACTTTAACAATTTACTTTTATGGCACTATTATGTTGATCACCAACAATGGTCTTCAGCCATATCTTTAGAAAAAGACATCGACACCTTAGACATTGATTTTTGGAAACAAAATAGTTATCCGCCTTTGATTAAAAAAAGGTTAAACAATTTACTCTGCCAAACAAACAAAAGCGTAGACGATTTGATAGAAATTGCCAGACTTTACTCAAAACTTGGACAGTTAGATAAAAGCCACAACTATCTTTTAATGGCTCAGCAAACAGACCCCATCAGAGATGATATCACCCAATTATTGCTTCAAACTAATCCTTTTTAGTTTCTTTTTCCTCTGTCTGTTCTTCTTTGTTTTCCTTTTTCTTTTCTCCGTCAACCAATTCTTCTGTCGTCTCTTCGGCTACTTCTACTACCTCTTCTTTTTCTTCTTCAACTTTGACGATTGCCTGTTCACTATCACTAACCATACTAACTTTGTCATCTTTCCATTCCAAATCAGCTATGGTCAAAATATCACCAATCTTCTCTAATTTAGAAATATCAATTTCTATCTTTTCAGGCAAATCCACAGGTAAGGCTTCAACCTCTACAGTATCGGCAATAGGTACCAAAACCCCACCGCCTTTAACAGCCGTGGATTCGCCTATTAATTCTATTGGGATTTCAGCTACAATCTTGTGACTTAAATCTACCTTGTATAAATCAATATGTATAAGTTTGTCACTTACAGGGTGATACTGAGGATTTTTGAATAAAACTGGGATTTTTTTATCATTTAAGTCAACATCAAACAAGGTAGTTGTTCCCAATTCATTAAACAATTTGTTTACCTCCTTTTCTTTCAGTTTTAAAGAAACAGACTTAAATCCTTTTCCATAAACACTAGCTGGCAACCAACCTTCTCTCCTTAATTTTCTAACTTTTCTGCCCAAAATTTCTCTAACTTCGGCCTTTAAAATCTCTCTTTTTTTATTCATTTTTGTTAAGCAGTTACGCTGAAACAATTAACTGATATGGATATTAACACAAAAACTGTCCACTAACAACAAACCAAATTTTGATATTACCAACAACTATGTTAAACTATCACCAATGATATTAAAAAACTTATCCACTAGCTGGTGGTGCTTCTGCTGACCCAAAAGCGGGAGTCGTTTTAATGTCATAAAAATTAAATCAATTCTTTTAATAAACTCAACCCGCATTGGCGGGTTTTTTTATTACTCCCGCTTTTTATAAAATGTTAAACTTTAAATATAAAAATGAATAACTCAAAAAAACAAAACAATCTAGTTAAAGCTCGTATTTTAACTGGTGATCGACCTACTGGTCATCTTCATTTAGGCCACTTTGTCGGTACTCTTCAAAATCGAGTCAAATTGCAACACAGTTATGATTCTTTCTTTATTATTGCCGACTTGCATATGCTAACCACTCAGCCTTCTTTGGCTAAAACATCGGCCATCAAAAATAATGCTAGGGGAATGGTTTTAGACTATTTATCTGTTGGTATCGATCCCAAAATATCCACTATTTATCAACAAAGTAAAGTTTTAGAAGTTGCTTATTTGGCTTTACTTTTTTCTATGCTAGTTACTGTGCCTCGTTGTCAAAGGGTTCCCACCTTGAAAGAAGTTATGCACGATTTAAAAATAAAAAAACCTTCACTGGGTTTATTAAATTACCCAGTTCTTCAATCGGCTGATATTTTGATGGTCAAGGCCGATTTAGTTCCAGTTGGTAAAGATCAGGAGAGCCATTTGGAAATTACCAGAGAAATAGCCAAAACCTTTAATAAAACATATAAAACTGTTTTTCCTGTCCCTAAGGCTTTAATTGGAGATACTGGAACCTTAATTGGTACTGATGGTCAAGTTAAAATGAGCAAATCTGTAGGCAATACTATTAATCTTTCCGATGATTTTGAAACAGTTAACCAAAAAGTTATGGCTATGTATACCGACCCTAGTCGTATTCATCCCACCGATCCAGGCAAGGTTGAAGGCAACCCTGTTTTCATCTATCATCGTCTATTTAATTCCAATAAACAGGAAGTTTTGGAGCTAGAAGATAGGTACAAACATGGTAAGGTTGGTGATGTTGAGGTCAAAAGAAAACTGGCTGTTGCTATCAATAATTTTTTAGATCCTATTCGTCAACAACGAGCTAAGTATCAAAACAAAACAGATTTAATTGATCAAATTATCGAAGCAGGTTCTAAAAAAACCAGCTCGATTGCTAGAGACACCCTGAACCAAACTCTTCAGGCCATGAAAATGTTATAATCAGAGGTTGTTTGGCAGGGTAGCTCAGATGGTAAGAGCGCAGCATTCATAACGCTGAGGTCGTGGGTTCGATTCCCACTCCTGCTACCAAACCAATCCAAATTAGTTAATTTGGGCATATAGCTCAGCGGTTAGAGCACTGATCTTATAAGTCAGGGGTCGATGGTTCGAATCCATCTATGCCCACCATGCGAAGAGCGAAGCGATATGACACAACATACACTCTACTTACATATCCTTTTTTTTAATTTTAATCTTTACTATTTGTGGATTTACACTTTATAAAGTGTTATAATCTACAACATAATTATAAGATATAAAAATATTAATGAAATATATTATTGGACATAAAAAACCAGACACAGATTCTGTTTGTTCAGCCATAGCCTATGCTCGCTTTTTAAGGAAACAAGGTCAACAAGTTCAAGCCATATCCTTGGGTAAACTTAACAATGAGACTAGTTTTGTTTTAAAAAAATTCAAAACTAAAACTCCAAAAATAATATCTATCTTACCTAAAAAATCAAAAGTAATTTTAATTGATCACAATCAAAAAATCCAATCTATTGATAATTTAGAAGAATTAGATGTATTAGAAATAATAGATCATCACAGCGTTAACATTAAAAGCAGTAAGACTATTTCTCTTTGTGTTAAACCACTAGGGTCATCTTGTTCGATTGTGGCTCAAAAATATTTTTACAATAATATAGGACTTAATAAAAATACTGCCAGACTTCTTTTAGCCGGCATTATTTCTGATACCTTATTTTTTCGTTCACCCACAACGACTCAAATAGATAAAGACTTAGTTTTTAAACTAAATAAAATTGCCCAAATTAAAAATCTAAAGGGTTTTAGTTTAGACATGTTTGAGGCCAAAAGTAGTTTGGGTGATATTTCGGCTGAAGATTTAATTAAACTTGACTATAAAATATTTGATTTTAATGGTAATCGTTGTGGAATTAGTGTCATGGAAACCACCAATGTTTCAAATGGTTTGAATAAAAAAAAAGAGATATCTGCTAAATTAACCACCATTAAAAAACGAGATAATTTAAAAACAATTTATTTTACTATTATCGATATTCTAAACAAAAAATCATACACTCTATATTCAGATGATCGAGCCAAGCGTTTGTTTATAGAATTGTTTCGCGCCAAAGAGGACAAAGGGGTTTTATTTGTAGATAAGCTAATTTCTCGCAAAAAACAAATTGTACCAATTTTTAATCGAAAGTTTTCTTAATCTACTAGTATTTATAATACAAAATATATACCAATTACACACA
>QMND01000041.1 GCA_003647605.1 Candidatus Shapirobacteria bacterium
ACTTAATCATAATATTAGAAATAAACATCATAGCTCTCGTCAAAAAAGGCATCTCTGATCCAAAATCTTTATATAAATCCATCAATTTAGGAATCACGAATATCATCATAATAAAAACCACAATAGCCATTCCAATAATCACTATAATCGGATAAATCATAGCCCCTTTTACCTTACCTCTAAACTCACTTTCGTTTTCTAAATTTTTAGCTAACTTCAACAAAACTTCTTCCAAAACCCCTCCTTTTTCTCCAGCTTTGATAGTAGCCACATAAGCATTGCCAAAAACCCTACTATATTTTTCTAAAGAAGCACCCAAGGACTGACCCGACCTTACTTTATTTAAACAATCACCTAAAATACTATAAAACAATTTGTTATCCCTCATTTGCACTTTCAACAAAGACAAGGCGTCTGTCAAAGCCAAACCAGCCGTCATCATAGTCGATAATTGTCTAGTAAAACTAGTAATTTGTTTTAGACTTACATTAGCAAAAAACCTAGCTAAAAAATCATCTATAATTGTTTTTTTTTGCTCACCAACCATTAAAGGGATTAATAAATTATCTCTCAACATAGATACAACCTCTCCCCTACTAACAGCCTCTAAACTTCCTTTTACCACCTTTCCATGCCAATCTTTAGCTTTATAACTAAATTTTCTCATTCTACAAATTCACCCCACCTCTCAAACGACTCAATAACTCACTTTTCTTTAAAGTATAAGACAATGCCACTTTTTCTGTTACTCCACCACCTTTAACTAATTTTGCTAAAGATGTCTCCAAAGAAATCATCCCCACATCAGCGCTTGTTTGGATAATATTATCAATCATGTAAGTTTTACCCTCCCTTATAGCATTTTTCACCGCCATAGTTGCTATCATAATTTCAACTGCAGGTATCCGACCACCATCAACCGTCGGTAATAGTCTTTGAGAAATAACTGCCGTCAAAACCGATGCCAATTGCAATTTAACTTGAGCCTTACTTTCTTCAGGAAAAACATCAATAATTCTATCCACTGTTTGCGAAGCCGAATTAGTGTGTAAGGTAGAAAAAACCAAATGACCAGTTTCAGCCACCGTCAAAGCTGCTCCAATAGTCTCTAAATCTCTCATTTCTCCCACAAAAACCACATTAGGATCTTGCCTTAAACATGATCTCAAAGCCCTAGGAAAACTCAAAGTATCCCTACCTAATTCTCTCTGTGAAATAACGGATTTTTTTCCTTTTATTAAATATTCAATTGGATCTTCCACTGTCACAATATTTCCACCTCTTGTCAAATTAATCTCATTTAACATCGAAGCTACCGTAGTCGACTTGCCTTGACCGGTTGGACCAGCCACCAAAACAAAACCTTGCTTTTCCCGACACAAACTTCCAACCACACTAGGTAAATTTAACGAATCTAAAGATGGAATCTCAGAAGGAATTACTCTCAAAACCGCTCCCAACATGCCTTTTTGAAAAAAAATATTAACTCTAAAACGAGATTCTGATAAACTCAAAGAAAAATCGATTTCTTTGTTATTTTCTAAATTTTTTCTACCATTCTCATCTAACATCGAAAGTATCATTTCTGGAATCAAAGATATTTCTTCAGTAGAAAAAACAGTGACATCGCCCAAAATACCATCAATTCTCATCTTAGGCAACACATCACTAGATAAATGCAAATCCGATGCCTTATTGTTAACGGCTAATTCCAATAACCTTTTTAATTTAGTATGCATAATTTAATACTCGGCCACTCTCAATACTTCTTCGATAGTGGTAACTCCTTCTAAAACCTTAACAAAACCATCCTGTTTCATAGTCAACATACCTTCTTTCATGGCTTCTTTCTGAATCTCCAAGGCCGAAGCTTTTTCTATAACCATCTTACCCAACTTTTCCGTAATTGGCATCACCTCGTAAATAGCAACTCTACCAAAATAACCGGTTTTATTACATTTATCACAACCATGAATTCTAGGAATCATCATCTTTTTACCCTCCTTCTTCCACTTATCTTCAACTGCATCATAAATCGGACCTAATGTCTCTCTAAGCTTAAATTCTTCTTCTTGACTAATTTCCTCCAATGTCGAGCAATGTTTACAAACTCTTCTCAAAACCCGTTGAGCCACCACACAATTCAATGACGACAACAACAAAAAAGGCTCCACTCCCATATCCATCATCCTCGGTGGAGCTCCAGAAGCATCGTTGGTGTGCAAAGTCGAAAAAACCAAATGTCCTGTCAATGCCGCATTAATAGCCAATTCGGCCGTTTCTGTATCTCGAATTTCTCCTACCATTATAATATTAGGGTCTTGTCGCAAAAAAGATCGTAAGGCTGTCGCAAAAGTCAAACCAGCCTGATTATTTACCTGAACCTGGTTAATACCTTCAATTTGATATTCAACAGGATCTTCTATAGTCATTACATTGACCTTGGAAGTTGAAATTATGTGTAAGGCTGAATATAAAGTTGTAGTTTTACCTGAACCTGTAGGTCCGCAAACGATAATAATTCCATGTGGTCTTTCTATAGCATCCATGAAAGTTCTTAAAGCCCTACCTCTTAAACCCAATTCGGGTAATGTTGGAACTTTTTGAGACTTCCTTAACAACCTCATCACCACCTTTTCACCATATGTAGTTGGTAAGGTAGAAACCCTCAAATCCACACTATTATCATCTGAGGCAAAGAAAAAACGACCGTCTTGAGGCACCCTCTTTTCATCAATCTTTAAACCAGATAAAATTTTTATCCTAGACACAATAGCATTTTGAACATTCCTAGGTAATACATATTTTTCTTGCAAAATACCGTCAATTCTATATCTAACTCTTACATTTGATTCTTGAGGTTCAATGTGGATATCTGAAGCTCTAGCTTTAATAGCAAATTCCAAAACTGTTTTGACAATTTTAGCCACTGGCGCTTCAGAAGATATCGCCCTCGACTTTTTTAATTTTCTTTTATCTTTTTTTCTCTCATTCAATGCTTGACTTACCTCTGAAGTAATCACCCTTTCTCGCTCATACTTTTCTCTGATAAAAAAATCAATCTGTTTTTCCAAAGCCATAGTTGCCTCAACCCTTAAAGCTGACTTCTTTTCTATAAATTCAATCGTCTCCAAATCCAAAGGATTGGCCATAGCCACCATTAAAACTGCATTCTTACTATCAAAATTATAAGGAACGATTCTATATTTCTCCGCCACACTTTTAGGCACGAAAGATAAAGCCTCAGGTGAAAAAGCCGTATTTTCTAAGTCTACAAAAGGAATTCTTAAATATTCAGCCTTGGCCTCAACCAACTCTCTTTCGGAAACCAAACGCATTTCTTTAATAATCTCTTCCTCACTTTTTCCACTTCTTAATTTGATTAATCCAATCTCTTTGGTCTTTTTTTCGTCAATAAGACCCTTGTTAACCAAAACATCACTTAGACTTTTAAAAACTTTTTGGGCAGAATTAGTAGACATAATTTATAATAAATACTAGCATGTTTCCAACTACAATCATATCCAATTTTTCTCAACTAGAAAATCTCTTAAAAAAACTTCAACACAAGCTCGACATTAACAATCCAGATATTCTGATTATAGACAAACAAACAGGCTGGAGTATTGATCAAGTTAGAAAAATCAGAAAGTTTAGCCAAAGTCGGGCTCTTAAACACTCTCACAAAATAGTCATTATAAAACAAGCTCATCAACTTAGAAACGATGCTCAAAATGCTCTACTTAAAAACCTCGAAGAACCTCCCGAATATCTTTATTTTATTTTAATTAGCTCAAAACCCTATGCTTTAATTCCTACTATTTTATCCAGAGCTCATCTACAACTAGAAAATAACCAAACCAAAACAGAAGAAACCAAAATCCTTAATTTTGATATTCCCCCTAAACAATTACTACTTCAGTCTGACCAATTAGCTCAACTAGACAATCTACCAGCCTTTCTAGAACAACAAATAAAAATTTATCAACAACAACTGCTTAAACAAGCTGATCGCCACCACACCCAAATCATTAAACAACTTTTTTTAACTATAAAAATGTTAAAACAAAATGTCAAAGCCAAATTCGCCCTCGATTATCTATTCCTATCCTTGTCCTAATTTAACCACCCCGCCTTTTACATTTTTTTATCTCCATCCTAAAACTGATATAATCAAAGTATGAAATTAGTGTTCATCTATGGATTACCTGCGGTTGGTAAGCTAACAGTTGCTAAGAAGTTGTCTAAAATAACAGGGTTTCCTATTTTTCATAATCATTTAGTAATTGAAATGATTAGTCCCATTTTTTCATTTGGTAGTCCTGGTTTCATTGAGTTAAGAGAACAAAGTTAGTTCAATATGTTTAAAATGGCTAAAGAATACAAACAAAAGGGTATGATTTTTACTTTTGTGTTTGAAAAAACTGTTAAGGACGGATTTTTGTCTAGACTAAGTAAAATCATTCCCAAAAACAATTTATTATTAGTTAACTTAAAATGTCAACAGTCGATTAACGAAAAAAGGGTGGAGGATAAGTCTAGAAAAAAATATGACGGAAAAATTACCTCTGTTTCTTTTTATCGACAGTTACGGGAGAATAAAAATATCTTTGATCCAACTCCAACCAAAAACACTTTAGTAATTGATAATGCTAACTTATCCCCATCTAAGGTAGCTACAAAAATAGCCCAACACTTTAATTTACTTAACTAAGTTTGTTCAAATAAAACTGACTTAATTTGATTTCTCAACTTTAAAAACAGGGGACTGTCGGCTTTCCATATTTCAGTCGATTGAAAATGGGGAATTTCGATGGTTTCTAAAACTTTAACAGGTTTACCTGCTAGAATGACCACTTTGTCTGCCAAATAAATGGCCTCATCTAAGTCATGTGTTACCATGATGACCGTTTTTTGAGCTGACTTAATCATCTTTAACAGCTCACTTAGTAATTTTTGTTTAGTCACGATATCTAGGAACGCAAAAGCTTCGTCCATAATTATATATTTGGCTTCTGACAAAAATGCTCGAATTATTGACAGCCTTTTACGCATACCTCCTGATAATTCCTTAGGATAACTGTGTAAATATTTGTCTAGTTCAACAATTTTCAAATATCTTAAAATTTTTTGAGGTTGGGGGGTGGTAATTTTTAAGTTTTCATAAACAGTCATCCATTCAAACAAATCACTCTCTTGGCTAATAACCGCACTTTGTGGCATTTGCGATTTATTGTTAAAAAGAATTTTCCCCGATTTCACAGGTATATGGCCTGCTAAGAATTTTAACAAAGTACTTTTTCCTAGGCCAGAGCTACCTAAAATTGCTGTTACAGACCGATCGGCAATTTGCAAGTTAAAATCTCTAAAGAGTGTTCTTTTTTGCTTACGTTTGTCAATAAAACTGTGATTCAATTTTTTAATTTTTATCATTTTCCCAAGGAATTAATAATGATCTTAATTTTTCAAGTATGTTATCTAGCCCATATCCCACTAAGGCAATAAAGATCATACCTGTCACCACATTCTCACTTTTGAGCAACAACCTATTAATTTGTATAAAGTAACCAAGACCTTCCTGGGCCCCTACCAATTCTGCCGCAATAACGCTCATCCATGCCATTCCTAGTGCAACTTTCATTCCAGTGAAAATATAAGGTAAAGAATAAAAAAATAATATTTTTTGCAAATAAGTTACGCCCGTTATCTTAAAACTGCGACAAGTTTGCCTATATATTACAGGTAAAGACCTAGCCCCATTAAAGGTATTAATAAAAAGCGGGAAGAAGGCTCCCATAAAAACAATAAAATAGGAAGACCTGTCTCCCAATCCCAAAAATAATATAGACAACGGAATCCATGCAATTGGTGGAATATGCCGCAACAGCTGAGTAGCTGGATAAATTACTTTAAAAACAAATTTAAAATACACGGACATCAAAGCCAATGGAACTGCACTAACTGTAGCTAGTAAAAAACCTATAGATAC
>QMND01000042.1 GCA_003647605.1 Candidatus Shapirobacteria bacterium
AATACTAAATACTTTTTACATTTTCCATGGGATTTGCCTGTCGGTAGGTAGGTTGTCGAACTTTTCGCAATGACAGGTTTTTTTGATGATTTTTCTTATTGACTTTTTATATGAGTATGTTAGTATGTATATATGCAGAAAGTAGTTAGAACAACATTTACAGCACCCGATGATTTTTTGAGAGTGGCAAAATATTATGCTTTGTCCAAGAAAATAAGTTTGAGTGAGTTAATTAGACAGAGTTTGATTAAAAACATGAAAATTATTTATCCATTAGTAAAAAAAAAGCAGGTTTCTATGTTGGATTTGGCAGGTATGTATAACTTGGGTGGTAAAAAGCCACCGAGTAGAAATAAGCTTTATGAAGAACATATTAAGAAAAAAATTAGCCTTTGATACTAATATTTTAGTTTATTTTATTGACAAGGATTCTTTGTATAATAATTCGGCTGTAAGTGTTTTTAGAAAAATTGAAGAGAAAGATTGGGAGGTTGTTTTAACTCAACAAAATGTGACAGAATTGCTTAATGTTTTGTTGAAATATTATGGTTTTACACGAAAAAAAGCATTGACCACAGTTAGTGAGTTTTTGATGCGAAGTAGTGGAGTCGTGTGTTCTTTGCCTGAAACTTTGAGCCATTTTTTAAGTTTGTATAAGAAATTTGGCAAGAAGAATAATATTTATGATGTGTATATGTTGACGGTGTTGGTTGATAACAAGGTGGATGTTTTAGTGGCGGAAAATAAAAAAGATTTTCCAAAGGGAGCTGGAGTAGAGGTTTTGAGTTTGAGAGAATTTGGATAATTGGAAGATTGAACGGGTGAGGTATAATTAGAATTAGATTATGAGTGTAAAGATTAATTTTAAAAAGATAAATTTAGTATTGATTGGGTTGATTGGGATAGGAATGATTGGATTGTTGTTTAGGGTAGTTAAACAAAAAGACGAGTTTGTGGTGGTGGATATTTTATTGACTCGATCTCGAACGATAAGTGAAAGTGTGGGAAAGGGGAGCGTGAGTAGTGAACCGCCGGGGTGGTTAGTGGATTAAATAAAAATAGGCAGAAGAGAAGAGACTTTTTCCGGTAAAAAAATAGCTGAAGTGTTGGAAATACAAAGTTACGAAGAAGGACCGAATAAAATAGCTGTATTTACGGTAAAATTGACAGTTAGTAGAAATTCGATGGGTTATAGATATAAACAAAAGCCGTTAGAGATAGGATCGACGATTGATTTGCTTTTGAATAATACAAGGGTAGGTGGAAATGTGATGGATATAAGGGATAGTAATAAACAAGAAGTTGTAGGTGGAAAACATAAAAAGCTGAAAGTTAGATTGTATAAAAGAAGACCGTGGTTTGCCAAGAAAATAAAGGTTGGAGATAAGAAGTTTGGTGTTGGGGGTGATAGAGTTCAGGTAGAAGTTTTAGCTAAGAAGGTTGGTTTATCTGAAGAATCGGTGCCAACAGCGAGGGGTTTAATGTTGACCGGTAATCCGATGTATAGAGATATTGAGTTGGAATTGAAGTTATTAGTGAGCGATAGGGGCGGAGTTACTTATTTTGCTAATTATCAGCCGATTAAAGTTGGAAATAAATTGTATATACCAATGGAGGATTATAATTTATATGAAGCTGAGGTGATGGGTGTTGAATAAAAAAGTTTTTATAGTAATTTTTTGGTGGTTTTTTATTACTCGTTTATTTTTGTTTGTTTTAGGTTTTTTGTCTAGATACTTAATGGATGATTTGACAGGTCAGCGTTTTTTTGAGGATGGATTAAGACCTACTGACAATATGTTGTTGGATGCTTGGGTTGTTTGGGATGCCGGATGGTATTTAGATATTGCTGAAAATGGTTATTCCCCTGATTCTCTTAATTGTAAGACAGATGGAAGTGGTTGTGAAGCAAATTATGTTTTTTTTCCTTTGTATCCTGTGTTGATAAAATTCTTTGGGAAGTTATTAGGAAATAATGTTTTTGCCGGTATTTTGTTTTCGAATATGTGCTTGTTTTTGTCTACCATATTTTTATTTAAGCTGTCGTTGTTTGAATTAGGCGAGAAGAAGTCTTTGGGTGTTGTTAAATATTTATTTTTAGTTCCGGTTTCGTTTATTTTTTCTGGAGTATTTTCAGAATCTTTGTTTTTATTGTTGCTAATTTTGTGTTTTTATTTTGCTAAAACGAATCGTTTTTTTTGGACGGGTTCTTTTGGTTTTTTATTATCTTTGTGTCGTTTTGTGGGTGTATTGGCATTTTTACCGTTAATATACATGTATTTCAAAAAGATATGTTTTGATTGGAAAAAAATAGGAGTGGATTTTTATTGGTTATTGTTGATACCAGTCGGATTTGTTTTGTATATGTATTTTGTATATCTTTTAACAGGTGATTTTTTTGCTCATTTTAAGATAACCATGATGTGGGTTACAGGTAAACAATTACTTTTACCCACGACTCATTTACTTAGAGGATTATTTTCTGGAAATGTAGAGGAAATATTTAATGTAGTTTATGTTTTGTTTTTTTTGTTATTGTTTTTATTTAATTTCAAAAAGTTGAAATTTGAATATATACTTTTGGTATTGTTATTAACTTTAGTTCCTTTGTCTACCGGCCTGCAAAGTATGCCCAGGTATTTGTTAGTGGTTTTTCCTTTATATGAGCTCTTGGCTAGGGTGGTGAACAAAACATATTGGGATGAATTACTGTCTGTTTTCTTTGCGTTATTACAAGGTTTTTTGTTTGTTTTTTGGGTTAATGGTTTTTCTATTGTTTATTGATGAATAACAATTGGAGTAAATGAGATTTGATGCTGTGTTTTTTTCACCACATTTGGATGATGCGGTTTTGAGTTGTGGAGGGTTGATTACTAAGTTGATTAAAAAAGGTAAAAAAGTTTTGGTGGTGACAGTGTTTAGTAGTGGTCGGGAAGTAAAGGTTTCCAGTAGAACTAAGTGGTGGATTGGTCGTTGCGGTTTTAAAGATGTTGTTAAATTGTTTATGGAGAGGAGAATAGAGGACAGGAAAGTGGCGGCTAGTTTAGGTTTTGCGGTTAAGCATTTGGGTTTTATAGATGCAAGTTTTAGAGTGAGTAAAGAAATGGGCGTTTTGGTTTATAAAGGTTTTAAAGATGTGTTTGGGCAATCGAAAATTAAAGAGATTGATTTAAAAAAAAAGATTGAAAATAAATTATTGTCGCTATTGGATGGAAATTTAAGAAAGAAAGTAAAATTTTATTTTCCATTGGCTTTAGGTAATCATGTAGACCATTTGATACTAAGAGAAATTGGTATGGATTTGAGCGGAAGTTATGGTATTTTATTTTGGGAGGATTATCCATATAGTTTGTATTTATCAGCGCAAAAACAGTTGCAAGATTTATCTGAAAAATTTGTTTTAAAGGAAGTGGAAGATGTGATGGATTTTGTTGAAATAAAAAGAGAGATGATTAGACATTATAAGTCGCAGGTGAAAAGTTTGTTTAGAAGAAAGAGAATGTATTTATCAGCGAGGGAGACTTTTTATGAGTATAAAAAGGATAAAGGGAATGACAAAGACAAAAGAGTATTTTTTATAACAGATGAAATTGATGTGGGTGGAGCAAAGATTGCTAATGATTATTTATTAAGAGAACTAACAAAATTAAAATTGGATTTTAGGATTTATGAACAGGTGTCGCCGAATTTTAAGTATGGTTTTGTTGGTACAAAGAGACTATTTTGGTCGATTTTAAATTTTGTTGTTTATTTGAAAATTTGGGTGAAGAGAAGTGATGTGATTTTGACAACATCGCCTAATTTAGTTTTTGCGATTTGGTTGATGAGGTTTTTGGGACTGATGGAAAAGATACCAAAGCTTTTTTATTATTGCCATAGTGATAGGAGTTTTTTTTCTAAGTCTATTAAAGGAGAGAAAAGTGGCTTGAGGTTTGTTTATCATAGATTTTATTTAATTTTTTATAAATGGTTAGAATTGAAGAGTGTTTTTTTAATAAATAGAATAATTGTGCCAGGACAAAGTTATAAGGATAGATTGTTGGAGAAGTATGGAGGTAAAATAAATAAAGATTGGATTTATGTTGTACCACATGGAATTGATAAGAGGAATTTTTATCCGGTTAGTGAAAAAGAAAAGTGGAGTTTGAGAAAAAAGTTGAAAATTGGTGTGAGGACAAAGATTATTGTTTATTGTGGCAGAATTGATCCATTCAAGGGGATTGATAAGTTGATTAAGTCGTTGCAATATATAGACTTGAAATTTCGAGTGAAGTTGATTATTTTGACTTTTGAGCCAGACAAAGTAGTGAGACGGTATTTTGATTATTTAGTAAATTTATCTGGAATGTATAAAAAAAATAATTTGAGACAGGTTTTGTTTATATATCCAAAAAACAAGAAGGAAATTGCTGATTGGTATAGATTGGCTGATTGTGTGGTGTTGCCTTCAGAAATGGAAAGTTTTTCTATGGTGGCACTAGAGGCAGTATCTTGTGGTTCTGTTTTTGTGGGAACGGAAACTGGAATTATGAAAGATTTATTGTTAAGAATTGAATCTGATTTGTTGTTAAAAAGAACTGATTTTAAATATATATCTGGTAAAATAGATTATGTGCTTAATTTATCTGAGAGAAACAGAGAGGGAATTATCAAGAAAGGATTAACTGTAATTGATGATTATTCGTGGAAAAAGACAGCAATGGACTTGGAACGGTGTATTTGATTTGGTTAATGTAGCGGGAGAATATGTTGGTTTTGGTTTGATTGGTGTTTTTTTCTTTGAGAAGATAAAATTTTTTTTTGTAGGTGGAATTACAACACATACTGTAGTTAAATTTTTTATACCTTTTTTATTTTTTTATTTATGGAAACAGAGGGTTTTTTTGAAAAGAGAACTATTGACGGATTTTAGAGTTTTTTTACTATTACTTTTTTCTTTGTCTTCTGTGTTTTCGGCGTATTTCTCTAGTTTTCCGGAAGATTCTTTAAGAGAATTGTATATTTTATTTTGTGGAATAGTTGTGTGTTTTTTTATGGCTTTGTTTAGTTTGAAAAAAGTAAATTTTAACAAAATGATTTGGTTTTATATTTTTTTATTATTGTTTTCTGGATTATTCCGATTATTGATTGTGTTGAAACAAGAGTGGTTGATTGGACTTATTTCTGTTAGTTTTAAGCCTGAGATTGCACAAAATTTTATATATCATTTATTAATTAGAAGGCAGCTAATGTTTTTAGATGTAGGTATGATGATATTTCCACTTTCTTTGGTCTTTGCTTTGGTGTCAAGAGGTGTTTTGAAGTATTTTTTTTGGTTTTTGTATTTATTATCGGTGTTTTCAATTATTTTGGCCAATTCTAGAACATATTTTATTAATTTATTAGTTGGATCGATGATTGTTGGTTTTTATTTTTTTTTAAAGAAAAAAAATCTAAACATAAATTTTTTTGTTGTAATGATTTTGTCTTTGTTAGCATTGTTTTCATTTGGAGTTTCTTCTCGGGTTTTGGGTAGTAATGTTATGGATCGTTTATTGTTCACTTATAGGTATGACAAAGAAAATCTAAGTGGTAGAAGATACTTAGCTGAGAGATCTGTGTATGTGTTAAAAAATTTTCCATTTTTTGGATCTGGTCAAAGAACGTTACCAAAGTTGATTGGATATGAGCCAGATGTTCAAGATAGAAGTTACATAAATTTTTTGAGTCAAAAGAATTTGCCAGAGAGTTATGGATTACCAACTGCCTATAGTTTTTTTAATGTTTTAGCAGAAATGGGTATAATTGGTTTTGTTTTATGGTTGTTAATGTTATTTACTTTTGTTATTTATGATGTGTTTTTTTTGTTAGATGGTAGGATCAAAAATCATTTTGTTGGGTTGTATTTGAGTTTTGCAATATCTGCCTTGTTGTATACTTTAACTAATGTTACCGATGTGCCGACCTATCCCGAACAAATGAGTTTTTGGATAATTAGAGGTATGTTAT
>QMND01000043.1 GCA_003647605.1 Candidatus Shapirobacteria bacterium
GATATATTTAAACAAATTATCGACTTGGTTGTTTTGGATAGAGGTGTAGAGGTTATGCTTAGTTTGGCTTCGATGGGATTTTTTTTTGTCTTATTTATTCCTTACTTTACAACAAAACTTAACACTCCGTCATTATGAGACTTTTGAAAAAAGCCGTGATAATCCCGTGGGGAATGTAAAAGGTAGATGATTAAGTTAATTAAAAAGCATGAGTAAAACTCCGACGGGACCTGCCTGCCGGCAGGCAGGTTGCCACGACTTCTAACGAAGTCTCGCAATGACTTTCTGTTCCGTGGGGAATGTAAAAGGTAGATGGTAATTATGGTTGGAGCTGGTGGAGTTGGTTAATGATTAAGTTGGGCAATTGAGGAATGAGTTGCCGTTGAGAAATTGGTAGAAAATTATTCAAATCCTGTTTTAGTTTTTTGGGACTAAAATTTTGAATTTGATGGATAGTTTTTTCAAAATTAAACTTGACTTGGTTCTTTTTTAGTTTGTAATTGATTAGTTTGATGTCAAAATCGGTTTTGGTATTTAGTAAATACCAGATATCGTAAATATCTCTACCTTTGTGTCTAAAATAAAGAGCATGTATTTTTTCGGCTAAAATTTCTTTTTTGGATTGAGCTTGGATGAGGCTAAAGGTGGAGATGGGAAAAAGAGTTTGAATAGTTTGTTGATTTGGATATTTGGTTTTGTCCCTGTCTGAAAAATCAAGTTTGATAGTTAATGGTTGTTGAGATATTTGGAGAGGGAAATAGAGTTTGTAGCTGAGACCAAAAGGTGTTTTGGTCTGTTTGATTTCTAGTTTAGGAATTGACAGTCGTAAGTTAAACATGGTTGATTTAATAATCGAGGCTAGTTTGGGTCGATGAGATGATTGGATGCTAAAGTCTAAATCTTCGGAAAAACGGGGAGATGAGTAGAGGAGTTTGAGAGCGGTGCCACCCTTGAAAAATATGTTTTGGTGTTTTTGTTGGTAGAAAGCGTTTAGAAATGATATTTGTAAATATTGCCTATAAATACTATATTCGTCGATTTGAAATTGTTGGGCTAGTTGTTTGACAGTTGAAGGGTCTATCATAATTTAATTTTTAATTTTGGGTAATCTTGACATACTTGGTTGAATAGGGATAGGTTAATAAGTTTTAGATCTAACTCGTCAAGATTTAGAGATACCAAACCTTTGGATTGAAAATATAGGCTGTCGAAGAGAGCTTTTTCGGGAGTGGCGATTAAAAAACCGTTTTGTTTGTGGTAGTGATGGAAAAGTTGAGTTTTAATGTGGCTGTAGGTGAATTCTTGTTGTTGGCTGATGATTTTTTTGGTTTTTTTGGTGGTGATGGCGGTGATTGAATAGGTGAATTGAGGTAAAATACCATAGAAAGACAAAGCTGATTGAAGACTGATATAGGATGGTTGATAGAGGTAATTGGATATTTCGAATTTGGTGGTTGAAGATTGATTAAATAGATATTTGGCATTAGCTAGTTTGGTGATGATTTTTTTTTGGAGAAGTCGGGAGGTGATTTTTTGAATAGTGTTGGGATTGTTTTGATGGCTAAGGCGGGCGATAGTGGAATAATCAACGAATTTTTTATTTAGTTGATGAAGTTGTTGAGTGATTTGAAGTATGGATGACGATGACATATTAAGTATAAATATATACTGAAAGTGGAATTGTGTCAAGAGGTTAAAAAAGTCGGACTCGGCTGGAGATATGAAAGTTGATTTTGTAATTTCAAATATAATTTTGCAGTGCTCACGCGTGGCGTAAGACTTACATGATTGCGCGCTTAAAATTACATTTGAAATTATTAGTTTGGTATAAGTTTTGATTCGGTGGGATAGATTTTAAGTTTTGTTGTAAAGTAAGGAATAAATAAGACAAAGAAAGGACTTGTTATTGCGAAGCCTCGAAGAGGCCGTGGCAACCTGCCTGCTGGCAGGCAGGTCCCGTGGGGAATGTAAAAGGCAACTTGTTTAGCTGTTGGATTTAATCCATTTTTCTCGTTTGAGGTAGAGGAAGCCGAGGATTAGAAAGGCACCGACGACAGTTAGAATAGACTCAATTTTGTCTAGACCATGAGCTAGAGAATGAAAACTTTCACCCATTTGGAAGCCGATAAAACCTAGGAGAGTGGCTCGAAGTAAAAGAGCTAGGAAAAGCATGGGGTAGAATTTTTTGGCTTTAATGCGGAAACCACCACAGAAGGCAGTGACTAGAGAGACGGGGACAATGGGAATGGTGCAGGCAATTAGGATAAATAATTCGTCTTTAATACTTTTTTGGAAATCGGTTTTAACTTTTTGGATTAGCTTCCAAGACAAACCAATGTATTTGCCAAATTTATCTAAAATGGTTTTGCCACCAAAAAAGGCGGAAAAGTAGACTAAACTAGTGCCGATAGTAGCTCCAAAACTGTAAGGTATGGCTACTTTGGTGAAAATTTGAAAAATGGTATCAAAAAAAGCTTGATTAAGATCGACCAAAAAAGCGCCGCCAGCCATAGTAATGATAGGTGAGGGGATGGGAACGATAATTTGTTCGATAAAACCGCCTAGAATCATAGCTAAAAGACCATTGTTTTGAATAAGTGCTAAAATTGAGTTTAGGATTTGTTGCATAGAAGTTAGTATACAGAAAAGATGGTGAGGGGGGTAGGTAGAAATTGTGGTGGGAGGTTGGTAGAATGAGAAATGGTTTTGTCAGATGGTGATATTAAAAAATATTTGAAAAAAGGTTTGGTGATTAAGCCTTTTAAGAAGTTGTTTTTGCAACCGTCGACTTATGATTTGAGGTTGGGTGATGAAGTGAGGGTGTTTGATAATTATAAGACGGGTTTGGTGGATGTGAGAAAAAAAGCGGATTTAACCAGGTTGGTTAAGTTGGATGGGGGTGGTTTTGTAATCCATCCGGGTGATTTTGTTTTGGGGGCAACTAAAGAATATTTTGAGATTCCAGGTGAATTGTGTGCCAAGTTAGAAGGTAGAAGTAGTTTGGGGAGATTGGGTTTGGTGGTTCACGCTACGGCCGGTTATATAGATCCGGGTTTTAAAGGTTGGATAACTTTTGAGTTGGGGAATTTGTCTAGGGTGCCGATTAAGATTTATAAAGGAATGAGAATTGCCCAGATTTGTTTTTTGAAAATGAGCAGGGTGCCTGATAGGTTGTATGGGGATAGTTTGATTGGCAATAAATATCAGGGGCAAAAAGGTCCGACGGCTAGTAGATTTTGGAAGGATTATGAGAAGAGGTAAGTTTGTGTTATACTATAACAATTATGAGTTAATTGGGGGTTTTATGTCTTTAGAAAGAGAGAAAGCTAGAGTTGCATCTGTGGGGGTTGCCCTACTGGTGGCGTTGTTGGTGATCGCGGATGCTGATTTGTCATGGGTAGGCTCTATTCTTGAGGAACTTGTTCCTGCCTCGATAAGTGTTCCAAGATCAGGAGTGGAGGGCGGATTGACGCCGACGTCTGCACCAGTTGGACTACCAATACATCGTTAGTTTGCTTAGTGTTTTTGAGGTGGTAACTTGTTAGAATTGGCTGATGAAAAATAAAAGAAGGATATATAGTCTTGAGAATTTGACTGAAGAGGAGGTGGCGGTTTGTTTTGCTAAGTGTTCTAGGACTCCAGACAGTTTTGAAGTAATTGCCAAAGAATTAACTGAAGAAAAAAGTAGTAGGTTTCATGAAAAATGGGTGGTTGGTTATGGACATAGCTCGGTGGCTGAGCATGCAGTAGTAAGATTAGCGATTGAAAATGTATCATTGTTGTCGGTGGAATGGATACAAGATAACAGGTTGGTTTCTTTTACGGAAAAATCGTCAAGGTATCAGATTTATGACAAAGAACATTATTTTGTGCCGACCGAGATTAAGAAAGATAAAAAGATGTTGAAATTATACCGACAGGCGGTAGAGAGTTTGTTGGATACTTATGAAGCTATGATCGAGCCACTGACTGAATTTGTCAGCAAAAGAGAGGGAGAAGATTTGCCAGTTTCTAAATTGAGAGGAATGGTGATGGATCAAGCCAGGTTTTTGTTACCGGCAGCCATGTTGACTAATTTGGGTATGACAGCTAATACTAGGAGTTGGGAATATGCTATATCCAAATGGTTGTCGAGTGGGGTGGATGAGGTGGTGGAAATTGCCAAAGAAGCTAAGGCCAAAATTAAGAAAATTTGTCCGACTTTAGTTAAATATGCTGATAAAAACGAATATTTAGCTGATATCTATAATAAGTCGAAAAATTTAGTTAAAGGAGTGTCTAAAGAAAAGGTTTGTAACAGACCTGTGCGAGTAGTTGATTGGGACAGGGGAGCTATGGATAAAGTGGTGGCCACTATGCTTTACGGTGGAGGAAGCGGGGATTATAAACAGGCGTTGAGTTGGGTGAAAAAGAAAGATAAAAAGTGGAAATTGGCTTTTTTGAAAAAGAGGTTGAAGGAGAGAAGTGAGCATGACCATTTGCCGAGGGAGTTTGAAAGTGTGTTTATTAGTTTTGATGTGTTGAGTGATCAGGGAGCTTATTATGATTTCAAGAGAAACAGAATGATGACTCAGATTAGGCAGGATTTGACCATAGAAAACGGCTATATGGTGCCAAAAATGATTAAAGATGTGGGAATGGAAAGGGTTTATATGGAAGCAATTGAGAAGATGGAGGAGATTTATAGGGTGATTAAGAAACAGTATCCAAAATCGGCTCAGTATTTGGTAACCAAGGCTCACAATCGCAGATATTTATTGAAGATGAATTTGAGAGAGTTGTTTTATTTTGTTAGATTGAGAGCTAGAAAGGCGGGTAATTTTGCCTATAGGCGGATGGCTATGATTATGCTGGAGGAGACGAAAAAGAAGTATCCGGAGTTGATGAAGTTGTTTTTTGAGGAAAAGGAGTTGGATAGCAGGAAAAAGATTGAAAAAGAATATTTTTGGAAGTTTAAGTAAAAATGGACAAAAAAGAAGTTCGACCTGGTTGTTTTAAGGATGATGTAAAGGGTTTGTGCGGGGTGGAGGGTTGTGAGTTGGCGGATTTTTGTATACAAAAACGGCAGGTGGGTAAGGTGCCTTTGTCTGCAGGGGCTACTGATTGTCCACATCTTATGGAAGGTGGGGTGCCGATGAATAGGTGATTGAATCTGAATTGTTTTTGGTATAGAATATATTATGGGGTTAACAAATCGAGAGGGAGAGGTGAGTGCAGGTAGTGGTGTTAGTTTGGTTAAAATAACTGATTTAAATCAACTTCCAGATAAATTAAGTAAAATTCCGGTGGGGGTACTATTGCTTGATTCTGATGGAACCACTAGAAATGGACGGAAGTCTTTGTTGAGGGGGAGACCGGGAGAAGTGCCTAGGTCGTCTTTAGAAATGGTGGAAGGTTTAATAGGAAGAGGTTGGCAAGTGGCCGTTGTTACTAACCAACCGGCTGAAGGGCATCAAATAGCTAGGTTTTGGGGACGAATAAGACAATATCCATATTTTCCTGAGGTATGGAGGCGGATGAGTGTGCCTGTTTTTGGGGCTGGTTGGGATTTTTTATGGAATAGGGCTAAGACATGGCAATCGACTTTAGTTAAAGTATTGGTTTGGATGGAAGATTTCGAGATGTTGAGAATGGGTATTGGTAGTTTGGTTATGGTAGGAGATAGACAGGGAGATGTTGATTTCATCGATAGGTTGAAAGTAGAGGTGAAACAGAGAGTAATGGATGTATCACCTTGTTTAATGTTTAAGTTGCCTGGATTAGAGGATAGTTCATCTATATTGGTACGAAGATTAGCCCCTTTGGTGCCTTAAGAAGTGTATAATTAAAAAATGGCCGGTGAGATTTTTGATTTAATTAAAAAAGAGGAAGATAGACAAAAGAGCCAAATTCATTTGATACCGAGTGAAAATTTTGCTTCGGAGGCGGTTAGGCGAGCGGTGGCTAGTTGTTTGACTAACAAATATGCGGAAGGTTATCC
>QMND01000044.1 GCA_003647605.1 Candidatus Shapirobacteria bacterium
AAATTTTTAATTCCAGACTAATCATTGCTAAAATTGTTGACATTTCACCTCATCCCCAAGCCGACAAACTTCAAATTGCCAAATTAGATACCAACTCTCCCTCTATTACTTCAGTTGTTTGTGGGGCTCACAATATTAAAACAGGTCAAATAGTTCCTCTAGTTTTGCCGGACGGACAGGTTTTAAATAGTCGTAATCAATTATTTTCTATTTCTATTTCTAAAATCAGAGGCATTGAGTCGGTTGGTATGATTTGCTCTCCAGCCGAATTAGGAGTAGGGGATGACGGTCAAAATATTTGGATACTGCCCGAAAAATTAGAAAGACATTTGGGTCAACCTCTGTTTGGATTTATGAAAGAAATTGATTTGCCTCCGAAAAAACCAACCAAAAATCAAAATAAAAATACAATAACATCTTTCACTCCTTCTTTCTCCGACACGGCTATCGTTAGTAAAATTAAGCAATATATTTTTCAAGTTTGTCAAAAACTTAAACTAGACATTAGATTAAAAGAGATAGTTTTATCTCATCCGCCCGATTCTAAATTTGGTCATTTTTCTGCCAATACTGCTTTTGTTTTAGCTAAAAAACTTAAAACAAACCCTTTAAAATTGGCCGAACAGTTCAAAAAAGAATTAGACTTAATTATCGACAAAACTAGTCTAATTAATCGAATTGAAATTGCTCCACCAGCTTTTATCAACTTTTATCTCCATCCAGATTTTTTGATCAAGCAGGCCGAAAATTTAAATTATCCCATCCAATTTAAAAATACTTTAAAATCCTATGGTCAAGACAGAACTATGATTATTGACTATTCTTCTCCTAACATTGCCAAACCTTTTGGTATTGGTCATTTGCGTTCTACTAACATTGGTCAAGCTATTTACAATACTTATAAAATTTTAGGTTGGAAATGTATTGGTGACAATCATTTAGGTGATTGGGGGACTCAATTTGGTAAGTTAATTGTAGCTATAGAAAAATGGGCCGATAAAGATTTGTCTAAAATGACTGTTACTGATTTAGAAAAGCTTTATGTTAAATTCCACCAACAATCTAAAGATACACCTGAACTAATTGAACAAGCTCGACTTTACTTTTCTCAACTTGAAGCTGGTAATCCGAAAATCAAAAAAATATGGCAACAATGTGTCGATATTTCTATCCAAGAATTTAATAAGGTTTATCGTCTTTTGGGTGTCAAAATCGACTATGCTTACGGCGAATCTTTTTATCAACCCATGTTGTCTGCCATCATCGACAAATTTGAAAAAGAGGCTTTAGCTGTTCCTAGTCAAGGAACTTTAATTATTAACTTCGACAATTTACCGCCAGCTATTCTTAGAAAATCGAATGGGGCCACTACCTATTTAACTCGTGATTTAGCTACCATTAAATACCGGATCGACAAATGGAAACCAGATTTAATTATTTATGAAGTTGGAGCCGACCAAAAACTTTATTTTCAGCAACTCTTTCAAGCCTCCAGTCTGGCCGGTTGGTCAGTCAACATGGTTCATATTGGTCACGGTTTAATCCGTTGGTCTACAGGTAAGTTTTCAACCAGAAAAGGAGACACTATTCACCTCTCTGATGTCATAGATAAAGCTATTCAACAAGCAACTTTGGTGGCTAAAACAACAATTGTGGCCAAAGACTTAACAGCTCAACAAACAAAAAACATGCTTCAACAAGTGGCTATTGGTGCTATCAAGTTTAATGATTTAGTCCAAGATCCAAAGAAAGATATCTTATTTGATTGGAACAAAATTATGTCTTTACAGGGAGATTCGGGACCTTATCTTCAATATACTTACGCCAGATGCAAAAGTGTTTTACTAAAAAGCAAAATCAAGGAACAAAAAAATATTAACAAAGTTCCACAGGAAATTAATCCAGAAGAACAACAACTTTTAGATATTTTTTATCAATTTGAAGAAAAAATAATTGAATCAGCCAAGCGTTTTTCCCCCTCAGTTATTTGCCAATATTTACTTTTAGTAGCCAGAACCTACAATCAATTCTATGCTAAACATAAAATCATAGGTCAAACAGAAGAAGTCTTTAGGTTATTTTTAACTCAAACTACCAACCATATTCTTTATACGGGATTAGGACTACTTGGCATCAAGGCTATAGATAAGATGTAGTTATCACTTAGCAAATACTTTTTTGTAAATATCATCGTAGGTTTCGGCTAAAACAAATTCAATGTCCTTCTTTACTTCTTTTGGTATCTTCACCAAGCTCTTTTTATTTTCTTTAGGAATAATTATCGTCTTTAGTCCAGCTCTATGTCCAGCAATGGCTTTTTCTTTTAATCCCCCAATTTCCAGTACATTACCCCTAATAGTAATTTCACCTGTCATACCTATCTGTTTATCTATCTTTTTCCCTGTCAAGGCCGAGATCAAGGCCGTAGTAATTGCCCCACCAGCCGAAGGGCCATCTTTTGGGGTTGCTCCCTCTGGTACATGAATGTGGATGTCAATTTTAGAAAAATCTTGTTTGATTCCAAATTTAGTTGCTTGGCTTCTGACATAAGATAGTGCTGCTTGACAAGACTCCTTCATTACATCACCCAAAGTCCCGGTCAAAATCAATTCTCCCTGACCTTTCATTATATTCACTTCTATAAACAAAATTGATCCACCTACTGGTGACCAAGCCAAACCAGTCGAGACTCCCACTTGATCTTTTTTACCTCTCAGTTGAGATGAATATTTTTCAGGCCCCAACATTTTAGCAATAGCTTTCGTGTTTATTTTACTTGCCTCTTTTTTACCAGCTACAATTTTTTTAGCTATTTTCCTAAATATACTAGCCCAAACTCTCTCCAAACCTCTAACCCCTGCTTCTCTGGTGTATTTTTCCACTACTAAAGCATGACTAGTTTTATCAATCCTGCTAATGTCTTTACTTTTTAATCCATTGGCTTTCAACTGTTTTTTTACTAAATATTTTTGGGCAATTTTGATTTTTTCTTCGACCGTATAGCCAGAAAAATTTATTATTTCGATTCTATCTCTAAGTGGTCCAGGTATTTCTGATATATCGTTAGCCGTCAATATGAAGAATATTTGGGACAAATCTAAAGCAAAATCTAAATAATGGTCTACAAATTCTACATTTTGTTCTGGGTCTAAAACTTCCAATAAAGCTGCCGACGGGTCGCCTCTGTAACCATCTCCCAATTTATCAATTTCGTCTAGCATAAACACTGGATTCATACTCTGACAATTTTTTAAAGCTTTAACTATTCTTCCTGGCATAGCTCCAACATAAGTTCGTCGATGACCTCTAATCTCTGCCTCATCTTTAATTCCACCCACCGAACTTCTAACAAATTTTCTATCCAAAGCCTCAGCAATAGATTTGCCAATTGAAGTTTTACCTACTCCTGGTGGACCCACAAAACACAAAATATTAACCATTTTTTTGTCGTCTTCCTTTTTAAAACCATTCTGATTTTTTAGTTTCATAACGGCTAAATACTCCAAAATCCTTTCCTTGACTTCTTTAATTCCAAAATGGTCTTTATCTAGAATCTGTTTCGACTTTTTTAAATTAACCTTACTTTTCTTGTATTTCCCCCATGGTAGATCTAACACAATTTCCAGATATGTTTTTATGTAACTTGCCTCTGGGGCCATGGGGCTCATTTCCTCTAGTCTTTTGTGTTCTTTCTTAATTCGTTTTTTAATTTCGATTGGCATCTTAGATTTGTTAATTTTGGTTTCTAATTCATCCATTTCACCACTACCTTTTTTACCCAGTTTTTTTAATTCTTTGTCGATTTGTTTTTTTCTTTCTTCTAAAACATTTCTTTTCATATGATCGTCAAACTTCTCTTGGGTTTTCTTTTCAATTTGTTTTTCTAAATCAGCCACCTTTACTTCTCTCAATAACAATTCGGTAGCCATTTTTAAGCGTTTACTTACACTTAAAGTCTCTAATAATTTTTGTTTTTCTTCCACCTTACCTGAAACAGAAAAAGACACCTGATCGGCTAAATCACTAGAAGAAATACCAGTGCTCAGTCGCATCATAGCCGGTAAATCAAATTGGCGACCAGAAGCAAATGCTTTTTTAAGCTGACTTAACAAAGCTTCGGCACTTCTTTGTATTTCTACTGAGGACTCATAGATCATTTCCATGTGTTCAAATTCGGTCACTAAAAATGGCTGTTTCTGAACTATTTTTCTAATTTTTACTCTAGACAAGGCCGTAATTACCACATGTAAACTATTGTCAGTTTGTAAAATGTGGTCGACTCTGGCCAGTACACCCTTTTGGTAGATATCTTTAAATCCAGGGTCTTCCTTTTTGGCATCTCTCTGAGTGCAGATAACTATTTGTCGACCTTTTCTGTCGCAGGCATTAGAAATAGCTAATCTCGATTTGGCTCTACCAACGAACAAAGAGGCTTCGACTGAAGGGAAAATTACCATGTTTTTGACGGCAATTAGGGGCAATACTCCTAATATTTTTTTTGCTTTTGTTGGTTGTTTACTGACCTTTTTGTCCATATTCTTAGCAGTCTATCATCTTATCTGCCAAAGGTCAAACGATTTATTTATCACTTTTTCAGCTATAATACACCCATGTCCACCAACAAACTTAAATATGGTCGAGTAGTTTTACTAGGCCGACCTAATGCCGGCAAATCTACCCTCATCAATCAACTTATTGGCCAAAAAGTCTCTATTACTTCACCTCGCCCTCAAACTACCCGTCAAAATACTCAAGCTTTATTTGTTAATTCTCAAGCTAAAATAATTTTTTCCGACACCCCTGGTATTATCCACAAGGTTGAGGATTTGGTTAGCAAAAAAATCAATTTAAAAGCCCCCAAAGAAGTTAACAAAGCCGATGTTTTAGTTGTTCTTTTTGATATTTCTAGACCTAAAGGCGAAGAAGAAAATAAGGTTATTGCCATTGCTCGTAATTCCCCAGCCCAGAAAATATTAGTTTATAACAAAATTGATATTGCTATTGGAGTTAAAAACCATCTGTCTGATTATAATTTTTTAGAAGATGAGTTTGATATAACTATTTCCATTTCGGCTCTAAAAAGTACTCATACCAAAAGTCTTATATCGGCCATTATCGAACTGTTACCTTCAGATTATAGACCAGAACTTAAAGCCGAAATTGAATCGATAGCTTTAGACCATTCTCCTCTTTTTGGTCAATCTCCCCAGCTTTACATATCCGAGATTATTCGAGAAAAAGCCTTTTTGGTTTTGCGTAAAGAATTGCCTTATTCTGTTTATATTAAAGTAGATCAAATAGAAGATAGGAAAAAGTTAATTTTTATTAAAGCTAGGCTTTTAACCACTAATAAACGCTACAAAAAAATGATAATTGGCAAAGGAGCTCAAGGTATTAAGAAAATAGGTCAACGAGCCAGAAGAGAGTTAGAATTGGTTTCTCAACGAAAAATATTTTTAGATTTGACTGTGGTTGCCGATTCCCACTGGCCCGAAACTTTTGTTTAATCTTCAGACTGCTTTTTAACAAATCAAATTCCTCTGTTTTAAACAACTTTTTGTTTTATAATCAAGCCATGGTTAAAAAAACTAACATATCTCCCTCCGACAATTTTTTTGATTTTCTTAAAAAAAACAATATTCTAGCTATGGCTATTGGTGTGGTTATTGCTGACTCTACAAAGGAATTAATCAGCTCTATAGTCAATAATTTAATTATGCCTTTTATTGCCATTTTTACTCCTCAAGCTTCTTGGCGACAAATGTCTTTTATTCTTTTTAAATCTCAATTCAAAATCGGTCAACTGTTAGGTAGTTTTTTAGACTTTATCATCATTTCTTTCATTCTTTACTTAATTATGAAAAAACTATTGAAATTAAACCAGACTAGTATTAAAGTAAAAAAATAAAAAATACTATGCTTAAACTAAGCCATATAT
>QMND01000045.1 GCA_003647605.1 Candidatus Shapirobacteria bacterium
ATCTAAAGTCAATTAAAAAATACAGTTCATCAAAATAAAAATGTTAAATGTCTATTAACTCTAATTTTTTGTAATCCGTTGTATAATCAAATATGACTCAAGTAATTCTTTTCCATGGAACTGGTGGAACCCCTCAACATTTTTGGTTTCCTTATATTAGAAAAGAGTTAGATTCCAAAAAATTTAAAGTATTTATTCCTCAACTACCATTTACAGATAATCCCAATTTAAAAGAACAGTTACTGTTTGTTTTGGATAAATATGCTTTTGATTCAGATACTATTTTAGTTGGTCATTCAGCTGGCTGTCCTCTGATTTTAAGCGTCTTAGAAAAAATAGAAGTAGAAATAAAAAGAGCCATTTTGGTTTCTGGTTTTGTTGACCCTTTAGACGGTGATGTTGATTTGATTTTACAACCAAAATATAACTGGAAAAAAATTAAACAACATTGTCAAGATTTTGTTTTTATAAATTCAGTCAATGACCCTTGGGGTTGTAATGATCAACAAGGTTGTAAAATGTTTAACAAATTAGGAGGTAGTCTGATTGTTCGTCAAAAAGCAGGCCATATGGGATCGGAAAAATTTAATCAACCATACAAAAAGTTTCCTCTAGTCAAATTTTTAATTGAGAATTCTTTGTAATTAGTCGTTTTTACTTGTGTTATCATTAGTCAACTTGTTTTTTAAGTAATTATTATGAAATCAATAGTTGGGACTCAAACAGAGAAAAATTTATTAAAAGCCTTTGCAGGTGAATCTCAAGCTAGAATGCGTTACGACTATTTTGCTAAGCAAGCTAAAAAAGAAGGCCTAGAGCAAATCTCGGCTATTTTTACCGAAACAGCCCTTAATGAAAAAGAACACGCCAAGAGTTTTTTTAAATTTTTAGAAGGCACTATGGTTAAAATCACGGTTAGTTACCCAGCCGGTAAAATCGGCACTACCCTAGAAAATCTTAAAGCCTCTATTCAAGGTGAAAAAGGTGAATGGTCAGAGCTTTATCCTCATTTTGCCCAAATAGCTAAACAAGAAGCTTTTGATGATATAGCTGAAACTTTTTCTAAAATTGCCATAGCCGAAAAAGCCCACGAAGCCAGATATAAGAAACTTTATCAAAATCTAGATAGAGGCAAGGTATTTGTTTCTGACAAAGTTGTCATTTGGAAATGCCGCAATTGTGGTTATTTACACGAAGGAACTGCTCCTCCTGAAAGATGCCCAGCCTGTCTCCATCCTCAATCTTATTTTCAAATAAAAGAAAAAAACTACTGATTAACCTACTTTTCACATCTCTTGTGGGAGGTCTAAAAATTTTTATTAAATCCATCAAATTTAGGAATATTTATACAGGTTTTGTCTTTTTGTGAGATAATTATTTTATCTTTTTAAGTGGTACATACTTACTGCCTATTTTTATCAATCAAGAAACATAATGACAGACAGTAATACAATCATCAGTAAAATTAAGTTTTCTGCAAAATATGCTTTTTTTGACTTAGGTGGGGTTGTTTTTACTTTTTCAGACGGATTGCAAGCAATCGCCGAACTTATTCATCAGCCACTACAAGACATAGTTGCCTATTGGAACTTACAAGATAACTATATTTGTATGGGTAAGTTAGATCCTCAACAGTTTTGGATTAAACTTACTTCACATTTTAGTTCTGGCGATCCAAATATGGATTTTGTTAAATTTTGGGTTAGTCATTTTAAACCTATCCAGGAAACACACAACGCCATTAAGATATTAAATTCGGAAGGTTTCCCTATTGGTATTATTACCAACATTTACCCACGAGTTTTTCGTCGAGCTATGGAACAAGGAATGATTCCGAACATTAATTATCAAACCATTGTACAGTCCTGTGATTTAGGTATTACAAAACCAAATTTGCAAATTTTCACTTATGCCATTAACCAAACGGATTTAACTCCAAGAGATGTGATCCTTGTTGACAACATTATTCAAAATACTCAAGCAGTTACTCGTCTAGGATGGAATTCTTTTCTGTTAAAATAAATCCATGCATATCACTTCTATCATTGGTCTCGAGATTCATGTCGAATTGGAGACCAAGTCAAAAATGTTTTGTTCTTGTTCAGCTCAACATTTCCATGTTCCGCCCAATTCCCACATTGCCCTGTTTGTTTAGCTCTACCTGGGGCTTTGCCAGTTCCCAATAAACAAGCTTGTTTATGGTGTATTAAACTTGGTTTGGCTCTAAATTGTCGGGTTAATAAACACAGTTTTTTTGAAAGAAAAAATTATTTTTATCCCGATTTGGCCAAAGGATATCAGATTTCCCAATATCAAAAGCCGTTTACTGTCAACGGTTTTGTTGAAATTCAAGGTCAAAAAATCGGTATTAATCGGGTTCACATGGAAGAAGATACGGCCAAGTCTCAGCATCAAGGCGATTCGACTCTTTTAGATTTCAATCGTTCCGGTGTTCCTTTGGTTGAAATTGTTTCTGAACCTGACATTCATTCAGTTGATTTAGTCAAAGACTATCTTAAACATATCCAACAAATAGTTCGTTATTTAGGTATTTCTCAGGATGATGTCGAAAGGGGACAGATGCGTTGTGAACCGACTATCAACTTGGAAATTGAACAAAATGGTCAAGTTTTTTACACTCCCTTGGTTGAGGTTAAAAATGTGGCTTCATTTACCGGCGTTTTCCAAGCCATTGAATACGAAATTGATAGACAAACCGAAGAGTTTAAGCAAACCAAACAAGTCAAAAACGACACCAATAAAACTACTAGAGGTTGGGATGCTGATAAACGGCAAACTTTCTTGCAGAGGCAAAAAGAAGGCTCGGCCGACTATCGTTATTTTCCCGAACCAGATATCCCTCCCATTGAATGGATTGATAAAGAAATTGCTGATTTAAAAAAATCTTTACCTGAATTACCTCAACAAAAATCTAACCGATATCAAAAAATCTATCCTTATCGGGATATGATGCCTCTCGTTTAACTGAAAACATCGATCTGGCTACTGCTTATGAAAAAGCCATTGGCCATAGTCCTTCATCCGACTTGGCTAAATTTGTGGCCAATTTATTCTTAGGCCTTCTTAACAAATATCTTAATGAGACTGATCAAGCTTTGGATATTTCTAAAATCAATCCGACTCACTTCCAACAGCTTTTTGATTTAGTTAAACAATCAAAAATTTCTTCAACTGTAGCCAAACAATTAGTAATTGAGTCTTATAAAACCGGTCAACCCCCCCTAGACATTGCCAGTCAAAAAAAACTATTACAAATCTCTGACACCAAACAAATTGAAACTCTAGTAGCTAAGGTTTTGGCCGATAATCCTAAAGCCGTTGAAGACTATAAAAACAATCCCAACAGTCTTGGTTTTTTAATTGGACAGGTTATGAAAGCTTCTCAAGGATCTGCCAACCCCAAACTGGCCAAACAAATTTTACTCAAATTACTTTAATATTCTATTTCGAATATTCCACAAACAATTTTTCCTTGTCTTTATACAAATCTTCTATTGCTTTTTCCACATTTTTTAACGCTTCGGCCAAGTGTGGCTTTTTGCTAAAATCCAACATATTAAATATCTCGGCATAATTTAAACGAAGCGCCCGTTTTTTGTTTTCCAAGGCTTTTCTAATTAGTTGCCATTTCATATTTCTAGTTAGTCTGTTCCATTCATCAAATTGAGACAAAAAATTTTCATCGTATTCTCCCATTTCAATAGCCTGTTTTAATGTAATCGAAACCGTCTTTTTGTTTACATTGCTTATATCTCCAACTCTCATCAGCAAATTATAACACCAGTTTAATTGTGATTTAACAAAATTTATCCATATCTTAAATATACATAATCATAACTTTTTATTATAAAAAGTTTTATACTATATCGTAAACTATCGTTTGAAAGACACTACCAAATTACTATGAAAGGTAGAAAAATACCGCAACACATAAAAAGACAGGTTAGAAGGAGAACTAGAAAAATATGGTTTATCTGGAGTAAATGATCCAGCTAATTTGATTGCAATTTGTCAACCTTGTCACGATAAAATTCACACTTGGTCGCTTCAAGAAATAGAGGCTAGATTGACCAAAAAGGATCCACAATTTCCCAAAAAACCCATCTTTGTCAGAAAAAGGTAAAATTTTTACACTTCCTCATCATTTCATCTCAATTTCTGTTTTATCCTGTTTTATCCATAAAAAATTGTTATAATTCCAATATGCCAACGGATTCTGAAAATTTAGAACAGTATAGAACTAGATTTTTGCCTGATAGTCCAGATCAATACAGATGGCTCAATTCAGCAGGTGTTCATCGATTAAGAGTCAGACTGCGTTATGCTGTTGTCGAATGTCAAACATATCATGGAAAACCATGGGATGAAAGTAACCGATTGCTAGTTGAAACCCAACCTGAATAACAATCGATTGTTATTTGCATTAATTTAATTTAAATCAAGTCGTTAATATTGTCCCTTGGCTAGGAGAGACAGAAGAATTGCAATCTTTTTTAAAAACAATTTCTAAATATTAATTCAGTGTGAGTCCAAAATTACTAGGTATGTTATTATTAACTAATCAAAACTATGGTGTATGAATAAATCCCCGCAAAAAATAATTGAGTTTGTAGGCAAAATCAAAGTAGACAAATCTTGGAGTTTTGCTGAACTTGGAAGAAAAGATACCACCTATATAACTCACGGATATCACCGCTATCCTGCTAAATTTATTCCCCAAATCGTTTCTCGTTTGATTAAAAAGTATACTCAAAAAGGAGATTTGGTCGTTGACCCTTTTGGTGGTTGCGGAACCACAATTGTTGAAGCAAAAACTGCAGGACGAAAAAGCTTAGCAGTCGATATAAACCCTGTTGCAGTTCTAATTACTAAAGCAAAAAAAACAGCTATTAAGCCAGATCAGCTAGAACGACATTTTTTGCAATTAAAACAAAAAATAGAAAATTATAATAAAAACACAAAAGTTAAAACCCCCAATCATCAAAGAATTGATTATTGGTTTGAGCCTGAACAAAAAAAGAAATTGTCCTTTTTGTTTTCAAAAATTTCTGAAATAAAAAATAAAGACATTCAGAACTTTTTCTTTTGTGCTTTTTCTAATATTTTAAAAAATTGTTCTATATGGCTACAAAAAAGCAATAAGCCAACACGAGATCTTAAGAAGATACCAAGTGATCCTTTTAAGACCTTTTTTAGGCAAACCAAAGCCATGATGAGAGGAAATAAGAGTTTTTATTTTCTCTTACAAGAAAGAGGGTTTTTGGAAACCTCTTGTCAGGTGTTTTGTGGAGATGCCAGAGATATACCAACTAAGAACAATACAGTGGAACTTGTTGTTACATCACCGCCTTATGTCACATCTTACGAATATGCAGATTTACACCAACTTACGGCTTTGTGGTTTAAACATACCAAAAATTTAAGCGATTTTCGCAAAAGATTTATTGGTACAAGTTTTCATACCAATAAAACAATTAACCTAAATAGTCAAATAGCTAAAGATATTGTTGCTAAACTAGACCAAATCCATCACAAAACAAGTGTTGGAGTTGCCACCTATTTTAGTGAAATGAACCAAGTTTTTCAGGAGATGAAAAGAATTTTAAAAAAAGGAGGAAAAACGGCTATCGTTATTGGAAATACCAAACTAAAAAGTATAAAAATTTTAAACACAGAAGTTTTTGTAGAACAGCTACAAAATTTAGGCTTAAAAATTAGAGCTATTATTAAAAGGGAAATACCTTCCAAAAATTTACCATCTATCAGAGATCCGAAGACAGGCAGGTTTGCTAAAATTACGGATAAGAAAAAAGTTCTAGCCTATCCGACCGAATATATTTTAATTTTTGAAAAACAATTATGACTATACAAG
>QMND01000046.1 GCA_003647605.1 Candidatus Shapirobacteria bacterium
AGTAGATTTAAAGACAGAAGAGGATTGTCACCATTAGAGATAGCTGGAGTTCACCTACCCAAACTCTATAATTTCTTGTCTTTTTTAAGAACCAGTCTCAACCTTAATTTCCAATCCTAGAGGTCGTGTTTTGGTTACCAGCGCCAAAAATTAACTGCCTTATTTTAACATTATCACATCAAAAACTCACCATTAATTGTCACGGTTTTTAACATTTGAATAATTGGGTTAGCATCATCCAGAACTGCTTTGTTCTTATTATCAGAATTAAGTTCATCATGAAATGATATTTGATACACCTGATCGTTTTTTAAAATCAGAAATTTAAAACCTTCATTACCAAGGGTTTTAAGTTCTACAGCATCAACAATATCCGGGTTAAAAATATATGAAGCATCTCTATAGTAGGTTTCCACATAACCAGGAGTTGTAGGAAGTAATCCTTTTTCGATATTTTTCTTTTCTTCTTTGCTCCAAACTTCATAATCAGTGTCTACATATTGTTTAGCAGTGTTTGCTTGCCCTGAATATCGGTTTTTGCCTAGATAACTCACTGATAGTGATTGATAGTCTTTACAGTCATACCGTTTTTCATAGTTTGATATGTTAAAACCCTTGATTTTTTCATACTCATATTCAAATTTATTAACATACCAATTAGAAGGATGTTTAATCGTTAACTCACCAATTGTAGATTTTTTGTTTAATTCACCAAATGGTTGTACTGAGCTTTTTACTGAAGTTACAATTTTTTCAATAACTTTTTCAGGTAAAGGTTCGTGCCCCCCGTCAAAAAAATATAAATTATTGTTAAGTTGAGCCAGATAATGAGTTAGTGGAACAAAAGCTCCTCCTGGGGGATAACACATATTTGGTACATATTCTATTGCTACTAAATTTGAACTTTTTGTATCTAAATATCTTATTTTGCTTTCTACATAAACAGAACCATCTGATTCACACTCCGTTTTGTTGTATTGCGCGTCTGCAATTTTAACAAAAGCATCAGCAGTTAAATTCTCTGGAAAAGTTACTTTTTTAATGATTAATCCTCCAACAAGATTAGAACTATTATCTTCGTTAGATAATTTGTTTATGCTTTGATAATACGGACTTTTAATATAACCCCTAGCCAGAGGTTCCACGTATATTTTTTTATTCAAATAAAAACTTTCTACTTTCGGCTGGTCTACTTTTGAAAAAGTATTAGGATTATGGTCTTTTGTAAGAGTCAACGCATCAACAGGAATATCTATAGAAATCTCACCTATATTCATAACACCCCAATTTCCATACGCTTTTACATAAATTGGATCATTGCTTTCATAGTTATTTTTTTTTAAAAGTGAAAAAATATTCTCATCAATACCATTTTCCACAGAAACCATTTTGACAACATCTTGAATAGTTGAAGATTTTCGCTGTTGAACTTTTTTTTGATAAAAAAAGATCAATCCTCCCATCCCTAATAAAAATACTAATAAAATCTTGTTATTCTTTATTAGTCGTTGGTTTGGTAGTGATCTAATGCTTTGTGTGGAAACAGAATCAGTTGATAAATTTTTTGTTTGAGATTGTTCTAAATGTTTATCAGCAGAATTATTTTGCATATATAAATATTAACATAAATATTAACACTATTCTTTCCCAGACCCTAATACTCTCCTTCTTGATTGTTTACAAATAAAAAAGTAACATAAATTATGTCAAAAAATAAAACAAAATCCAAACCTTTTTTAATCCTAAGAATAGTTCTTTTGTTGCTGGCTCTTCCCGTTGCTTTGGTGCTGCTAAAACACAACCAAGATACAAGAAACAAGGCATATGAAGGCCAAAGTATTCCTGTTTTAAAGGACCTGAAAGAAATAAACACAGATATAACATCCAATAATACTTTCAATTCAGAAGCGCCTGATATTCGGCTAAAAAAAACACTTCAATTTATCAAAGACAAGGAAAAGCAGACAAACTCTACTATCACCAATTACAAGTCAAAACAAGGAGATTACGAAATTTCTTTTAATCCAAACATTTGGGAAAAAAGCACAACAACTATTGATTTTCCAGATTATAATGAAAAAGTACTTGGTGCCGTTTTTAATTTACAAAATCGCTATGGAAGTGCCTTGGTAAACATCTTTTCTTTCAAATTGTCTGGTTTTAATCAAGACACTACTTTAAACACGCTTACCCAACTTTTTATCAACAACACAACAAAAGAAAATACAATAAAGCTAATAAGTCAAAGAAAGGTTCTATTGGGCGAAAAACCAACTGTCAAGCTTACCTATTCAGAAAATTTTTTAAACCAACAAGCAGAATATTTTGAATACATTTTCATTCAAAACAACAACATATATCGAATAATTACTAAATATCTAAACATTGGTGACTCAGAGTCGCTGGTTAACAATCTAATTAATTCAATAAAATTCACTTCACAAATTAAAGGAGCAACTCAAGAACAATCAAGTGAAAATCTAATGACAGAAGTTCAGCTTGCAGAGTTGATTAAACCTTCTGTTGTAAACATAGTACATCTCTATTGCAATCAGTTGCTTGTTCCAAACAGTTCCGCTACGAAATTTTTAAAACCAGGTTATAAATTTTGCTCTGGTGGCAAAGGAACCGGCTTTTTTATAAGCGGTGATGGATATATAGCCACTAACGGGCATGTTGCAAAAGTTTATCCAGAGCAATCCGTAGTAGAAGAAATAATGCGAGGTGATCAACTAACCCCATTTTTACTTGACCTTATAAGAGAGTCAACATTCTTAGCTTATAATATAGAAATGACCGAAGATCAAGCAAGAAACACACTTTCACTTATTAAAAAAAATCCAAATGGTTTAAATATTGTTTTGACAAGTTTATATAAATCATTAGAGAACGGTTCAGTAAAAATAGAAAATATTGATATGCGTTATTACATAAAACTTGGTAATACACCAATTGTTTTTGATGAAGACAGGATCAAATCAACTGACTCTTTTCTTGATTCTATAAAAACGGATCCAACCATAGTTTTAGCAGATTTAATTGATTACGATTTTCCCAATTTTTATTCTCCAGATGTCATTGTTAGAAAAAAAGATACAAAAGGCTCAGATGTTGCAATATTAAAAATTCAAAATTCTTCAAGTCTAGACTATCCCGCATTAGAAATTACAGATTCTAATACTACTAGTAAAGAAGGATCTTCTATCTTAGTTCTTGGATATCCTGGCCTAGTTGAAGGATCGCACGGTTTGCTGGATTATAAACAATCTTCTGTTAAACCAACTTTAACAAAAGGAATAATAAGTGCCATTAAAACCGACCTTGCAGGAAACACGCTAATACAAACAGACGCATCCATTGATCATGGAAATAGTGGAGGACCAGCCTTTAATTCAAAAGGAGAGGTTGTTGGTATTGCTACTTATGGATTTGGTAGTAAAAGTGGAAACTATAATTTTTTAAGAGACCCTGCTGACTTATTAAGATTAGTCAAAAAACAAAATATTTCTTTAAAAGAAAGTTTTTCGTATGAAACATGGAAATTTGGTTTGAATAACTTCTGGAAACAATTTTATAAATTAGCAATACCTTTCTTTGAACAAACCAAAGAAGTCTACGCTCTTCATCCATATGTAGACGAACTAATCGGCGATTCAGAAACAGCTATTTCCAATGGCGAGGACCAAACAAGTTTATTTGATCTTTATCCAAACCTTAGTACTATTATTCCTGTGTCAATTGTTGTTGTTCTATTTATAATTATTTTAATTGTAGTCGTTGTAATCAAGAAAAAGAAACAAAAAAACTCCCCAAAACAACAGACCAATAACACTCCACCACCTCAACCAGCAACAAGCCAAGTTCCAGACCTAATTCAAACTCCAAATCCAATTCAACAAAGCACAACCATATCTCAAAACCAACCTGAACAGTCACAATCTCCGTCAGTTCAAAGTCCGCAACAGACACAATAAACAGCAAACAGTATTGCCGAAAAAGACACTACTCTATTTTTTCCTCAACAGGGCAATCAAACCGAACTCTCACATAGATAGTGAATATCTTTTTAATAATGAGTTAATGGACATTTCGTGGCTTAAGTAAAAAAAAGGATGATGCTGTTATAAACATTTTAGCCAGTATTAGTATCAATCATAAAAAAAGTGGAATTTGATTTATCTCAAACAAGTTTAAATGGTAAGAGTATTGTCAGATATAGATTGGAAGACAACAAATCTCAAAAAACAAATTGGACTGATTGGCGAACAATTATTAATCAGTAACCAAGAGTTTAGATATATAAGAATATTATTATAAACATAACGGCTATTAAGCAGAAAATACCTATAATTGTAAAGAAAATACCAAAGATGACTGCCTGTTTACCTGTGTGTGGTGGTCGACTGGTAGAAAACCTCAACCCCCCTCCAATATGAACAAGATGTAAACATTTTTTTTGGAAAATACCTCGGTAAGCTTGTGTAAGAAGTTTATAAGCCCACCAAACAAAAATAATAGCCAAAGCCCCAACTACTAATCGATTCTTACCTATAAAAACCATTTAATAAAAATTATCACATGGTCAAGTTGCAATTTCAATTATTTAAAAATTGATTGAACAAATGAGATTAGTGTGTAAAACTTAAAAAATACGAAAGTTTTATGAAAATCCTCATCATTGACAATGGTACAAGTCGCATGTCGGAATTGGAAGATTTGTTAATAGGCCTGTCAAGTACCCCATCTGTTAAACATTTCAATCCAAATTTCCTTTTCTTTTTTTGTTTCAACATGAATAATTTTTTTGTTAAATCAGATTTGTTTATAGTCCAGCTTTTATTACAACTCGGACAATACCATCTTTGTTTTCCAAAGGCTGTTTTACCTCTTTTTTGAGCAACATCTTTACATTGTTTACAGTGTATTTTTTCATGGGATTAATGTAACAAAGTATTAATAAATTAGAAATAGCCAATTAGTTAGGTTAAAAAGTATGTTTTTACCTCCACGAAATGTCCCTTAACTCAAAATAACTGTACTATAAACGGCGATTTTTAAGGAATGATTTTGTAAACTTGCATGGGGATATATTAACCCAATACACATGTGTCTTCTGTTGTAATTGTAATTGATCAGTACTTCTTGATATTATTTTTGTTCAATAAATAGGACAAGAATCAAACCTTCTATCTTTGACGATTAACTGATTCTCAATGATAGCGCTTCCGCAATAAGGTTCATAATCTTCTTCAGGATCATAACTGAATTTTAAATTGGGACATTTACCAATATAGAAATCTTTTGATTCTGGCTTATCTTCTTTTTCGATTAAACATGCCTTTGCTAAACAATCACTACTTGATCTACATGGTTTATCACCATCTTTATATTTGATCTCACAACCCACTACTATTTGACCTTTATAAAAGTAACCATCATGTTTATGACATTTAAAACATGCTATCCTGTCTTTTCCCTCAAGAAGAAAACAGTGTAATGAGGTATTAAATATAAAAACAAACCCTAATAATGCACTTCCTGTTACGATTAAAGAGTAGGTTATTATCTTCAAGACAGTTTTTCTTTGTTTTGTGTTTGTTTGTATCATATTCCCTTTCTGTTTTTATTTAATTGTTAAATTTTTTTTAACTTTTTCCATACGCGACTTTTACTCAACTTTGCCAAGAATTTATTTTTCGCTTTTCTTAAACAGATGGTAATTGACTGTTAGAGTCTTTTTTAAAAAAGTAATGCTTGTTAAAAAATAATATTAATCCACCAACAAACAACACAACTTGAATGAAGTTTGGGCTTGCAAAAAAGGCAGGTATAGAA
>QMND01000047.1 GCA_003647605.1 Candidatus Shapirobacteria bacterium
CTACTGAGGAAGCCCCTGAAGCTGATCAGGTTTAATTTATTAATCTTTTTTAATAATTTAATAACTCTAATACCCCCTCGTTGGGGGGTATTTTTGTATCTACGCTTGTATCCACAAATAAGCTAAAATTAACCATGTTTCAATTTAAGCAAATACCTAAGCCAGTCATTGATATTATTCAAAAATTCAACCAACATCAGGCTGAAATATATATAGTCGGTGGGGCCGTTCGCGATCTTATTTTAAACCAATCTATTCACGATTGGGATTTTGCTACTAATTTGACTACCAACCAAATGCACGAACTTTTTCCTAAAAATAGTTTTTGTAACAATAACTATGGCACTTTTAGTATTGTTGGACCCCATAAACAAATTTTTGAAATTACTACATATCGAAAAGACGAGCAATATTCTGATTCTCGACATCCTTCTAAACTTAATTGGGGTAAATCTATTAAAGAAGACTTAGGGCGTCGAGATTTTACTGTCAATACTATAGCCTTAAAAATTAATTTGAAAAACAAATCCTTTCAATTAATCGATCCCTTTAATGGTCAACAAGACATCAAAAATAAAATTATTAGAAGTGTTGGTAACGCCTCTGATCGTTTTAGTGAAGATGCCTTAAGAATGCTTAGGGCTGTCCGTTTAGCTTGTCAATTATCTTTTGTTATTGAAGACAAGACTTTCTCTGCCATTCAAAAACAAGCCCATTTACTTAGTAATATTGCTGGCGAAAGAATTCGAGATGAATTATTTAAAATTCTCCTGTCCAGTCAACCAGCTTTTGGTATGGTCGTTCTTAAAAATGCTAATTTACTGGAAATAATTATGCCAGAATTATTAATTGGCATAGATTTTCAACAAAAAGGTCACCATGTTTACAATGTTTGGGAGCATAACTTGAGATCCATGCAAAATTGTCAAACTTCTGATCCAATTACCAAACTTGCTGCTCTATTGCACGATGTTGCCAAACCAATAGTGGCCCAAGGCAAAGGAGAAGCCAGAACTTTTTATAATCATGAAGTAGTTGGTTCTAGAATTGCCGTCAAAATTGGTAAAAGGCTTAAATTATCCAATCAACAACTAGACAAACTCTTTAGACTTGTCCGTTGGCATATGTTTACCTGTCAAACTGACCAAAGTGATAGAGCTATTCGCCGTTTCATTCGTCGTGTTACCCCTGATTACTTAGATGATATGATTGCTCTCCGTAGAGGCGATCGGTTGGGATCTGGTTCCCGTGAAACATCTTGGAGATGGGAGTTATTCAAAAAGAGGTTAATCGAAGTTCAAAAACAACCATTCAAAGTCACCGATTTAAAAATAAATGGTCGGGATGTTATGCAGGCCTTAAATCTTAAACCAGGTCCCAAAATTGGTCAAATTCTTGATAAACTTTTTAAGCAAGTCGAGGGTAATCCTAAACTTAATCAAAGACATGTTTTACTGGAAAAATTAGAAGAAATATAAAATGCCGAATTCTGAACATAGCAAAGATAGTCCTTTTCAGGTATGGTCGTGGTTATTTAAATTGTTGTTCAAATTAGTACCAACATTACTTTCTACACTATTTCTAGTTAACATATTGTCTTCTCTTTTGCCTTTTGCCCGTTCTTACACCTTCTCTCGTTTAATTGACAGTGTTAGCAGTTTTTCTTTACATCCTTATCCTCTATATACCGCTTTCTTCTACTTAGTTTTCATTCGTCTTTTTACTTCTCTTAATAGTCGTGTCAAAACCATGCTTTATCAAGTTATGTCGACTAAGTTGCGCCATGAATTGAATAAATTATATCTAAAAACCGTTTCATCACTAGATTTTCAGCATTTTGATAGTCGCCAATCCGCCAATTTAATTACCAAAGTAAGCGAAGAATATCGTTGGCGAATTAACGAGGTTCTTTTTGGTGTTTTGCGTATTTTTAATCAATTCATTAGCTTGTTAGCTATTATAATTATTCTTCTTCCACACTACCCTTTGGCTGTTTTTATTCTCTTTGTTAGCCAAATTCCCAGCTATTTTATCAACCGTAAATGGCAAAAAATAGATTGGCAATATTTCAACAATCATGTAGAGAAAAATCGAATTGGTTGGGATTCGGCATGGCAATTAACTAGTAAAAAATATATGTCGGAGCTAAAAATTTCCCAAGCTACTAGTTTTCTCTTTAATCATTTTAGAAAAGTGTTTGATCCTTTTATTGATGGCCAAATTAGAATTAAACAACAAAAAAATTTTGCGCAACTACCTCTAATTTTAGTTTACAATTTATCCATCGCCACAGCTGTTTTGTTTTTGGTTAAAGATACAAGTTTGGGAATTATTTCTGTCGGTATGTTCACTTTTTATTACAACAGTATTCGTCAAACTCGGAAACACCTTTCGGGTATCCTCGGAGACATTGTCAGTATTTCCGAACAGTTACCATACATTCAAGATTTCAAAAATATTTTTCAACTAGAAAAAATCATTAAAAGCGGCTCTAAAAAAGTTAACAGTCGAGTTGCACCTAAAATCGAGTTTAAAAATGTTAATTTCAAATACCCTAATAGTCACAACTACATTTTTAAAAATCTAAATCTAACCATTAATAGCCAAGAAGAGGTGGCTATTGTTGGAACTAATGGAGCTGGTAAAAGCACCCTAATTAAACTTATTTGTCGTTTTTACGACCCCCAACAAGGACAGATTCTCATTAATGGAGTGGATATTAAAAAATTAAACTTAAACAACTGGCGTCGTCAACTGTCAGTTCTCTTTCAAGAATTTAACACTTACGGCAATCTTTCTCTTAAGGACAATATCATTATTAGTCAATCCAAACAAGTTTTTAATAAAAACAAAGTTATCTCAGCTCTTAAAAAGTCTGAAGCCTATTCTTTCACCAAAAAATATTCTCAATTTTTAGACACCGTTATGAGTCACCGCTATGGTGGTCAAGAACCTAGCTGGGGACAATGGCAGAAAATTGCCATTGCTAGAATATTTTATGCTAATAGTAGTTTGTTAATTTTGGACGAACCAACCGCTTCTATTGATGCTGTTTCCGAACACAAAATATTTGATCATATTTACCAACAAACCAGAGGTAAAACACTAGTCATTGTTTCACATCGTTTTTCTACAGTTCGCAATGCCCAAAGAATTATAGTATTAGACAAAGGTAGAGTTCTGGAAGAGGGGAGTCACAAACGACTTTTAGCCAAGAATGGTTTTTATGCTAAGTCTTTCCGTCTCCAAGCTAGGGGATACAAGTAGATTTATTTTTTCTTTTTAAACAATAGTAACAATGGTACGGCTACTCCTACCGATGAGTAAGTTCCACTAACTGCTCCAACTAGCAAAGCTACCGCAAACCACCTAGTCGTTTCTCCGCCCAACAAGGCTAAAGATAGTAGCATGATAATAATAGTGGTCGAATTATTTATTGATCTGACAAGAGTTTCCGACACTGCCTTGTTAGCTAGGTCTGTTAAGTTGGTTTGATAATCAGATCTTCTTAACTCTCTAATCCTGTCAAAAGTAACAACAGTATCGTGAACTGAAGCCGACAAGGTTGTTAAAACAGCCGTCACAAATAAAGCATCAATCTCGGCTCCAAATAGATGACCTAAATAAGAAAAAGCTCCCACTAATATAAAACTATCATGTAGCATGGCCAAAATAGCCGACACTCCAAAACCCCAATCACCAAAAGCCTTGGCCACAAACAAAAGCACCCCTAAAGTTGATAAAACAATAGCTACAATGGTTTTTTTAACCAACTCTTTACCCAACGATGCTCCCAAACTAGCAAAGCGCAATTCTGTATAGTTCTCATCCAACTTTTTCATCTTCTTTTCTATAGTTGCTTTTTGAACTGTGCTTAGATATTTGCTTTTAATACTTATTAACCCATTTTTACTAGACAATTCTGATACCTGAACCTTATTTTCTTCAAAAAACTTTTTTACATCTTCTCTTTTTATTTTTTCACTTTTAATTTCCCATAAACTACCTCCAGCAAAATCAATTCCAACCTGAAATTTCCACTTCCAAATTGAAAAAACAGACATCAATATCAAAGATAAAGATAGTAAATAAAATAAAGGCCTTAGTTTCATTATTTTCACTTTTTCTTCTCCTTAGCCAAAACTCTTAATAAATTTCTAGTGACTACAATACCAGTAAATAAGCTCAAGGCGATCCCCAACAATAAAGTTACCGCAAAACCTCTAATCATGCCCGAACTATTCAAAAAAGACCAATTTAGAGGGTTAAGTAAAATAGTAGCTGTGATTAAAGTGCAGATATTAGCATCTTTTATAGAATCCCATGCTCTACCAAAACCTAATTCCATGGCCACCGTCCACGGCCTACCTTTTCTCAACTCTTCTTTCATTCTTTCAAAAATCAAGATATTACTATCCACCGCCATACCTATAGACAATATAAATCCGACGATACCAGGAAATGTCAAGGTAATCGACATTAACCTGTATAAACTTAAACTTAACAAAGCATAAATTATCAAACCCAAATTAGCTATCAAACCCAATTTGCCATAATTAGCCACCATAAATACCGCCAATACTACCAAGCCTATTAAACCGGCTCTGAGACCTTTATTCAAACTATCCTTACCTAAACTAGCCCCTACTTTGTTTTGAGATATCAGTTTAATAGAAACAGGTAATGCCCCAGCATTTAGTTGAGCCGATAGTTTCTTAGCTTCTTTCAAATCAAAGTTTCCGCTGATAACTGCTTTCCCGTCGGCGATAACCTCATTGACCACAGGAGAACTAATCAATCTACCATCTAAAAAGATAGCAATTCTTTTGCCTTTCATATCTGCGGTTGCTTTCTTGAACAGCTTTCTACCCTCTTTGTCGAACTCTAACCCCACCTCTACTTTTCCACTCTTATCATTAATATTAACATCACTTTTGACTAAATTAGCCCCTGTCAAACCTGTTTTTTGACCAAATAAGTCATAAATAGTAGCCGTGGCTGTAGCTTCGGCTGAAATTTCTTTTTCTCCCCAAAATTCTAACTTGGCTGTTTGACCTATCATTCTAACCGCATCTTCCACTTTTTCTATACCAGCCAATTCTACTACTAATCTGTCATTTTCTTCCTCCTTTATTAGTTGAACCTTTGACTCACTCAATCCAAATAAATTCACCCTTCTTTCTATATTTTCCTGTAGAGAAGTCAAGGCCATATCTCTGTCATTTTTTTTTATATCTTTATCATCTATGTTAAAAAGTAGTTTAACCCCTCCAGCTAAATCTAAACCATATTTTAAATTCAAATCCTTTTTCCACCTCTTGTTGCCCAGTTTAAAAGATAACTCTGGTTTCTTTAAAATATAATCAATTTTCATCTGGCCCAACTTAAATTTGATTGGCCATTTGTTAGGCATATTAATTACCAAACTTAAAAAAGTTAAAAACATTATTAAACTAAAAATCTTTTTATTTTTATCTTTCATTTTTTTGACATTAAGGACAATTGTTTAGCTTTAGACTTAAACAAACAGTCAATTTTAGCTTGACTTCTATCTATTTTTATCTCAACCATATCACCTTCTACAATTCCCATATCTTCAACTGCTGATGAAGGGATAGTTATAGCCAAGCTATTGCCAGTTTTGATAACTTTTCTAAACCTGCTCACCTATACCCCTACTATCTCCTATTATAACAACAGGCAGGTCTAGAAAAAAGTCAACTAAAAAAGGATCCCTTCTTTGTCGTCGCATTTTAAATTCCTTACTATCCATAACCATATAGTTTATTTTTTTTTTTATTTTTTTTTTCTTGC
>QMND01000048.1 GCA_003647605.1 Candidatus Shapirobacteria bacterium
AATATAGGTTGTGAAAAGATTTTGGGCAGGTGCAGAAAAATGGTGTTTTGTTTTTTTCTTGTTATTATTGCCAGGTCAACTTGGTAAACATTTTTGGCCAGAATGGAGTTATGTCAAAGGAATAAGAGTTGATTATCTATCCCCTACTTTTTATTTAACTGATTTATTATTTTTGTTATTAGTTAGTTTGAGATGGTTGAATAAGGGTTGGAGTTACAAAAAGTGTTTGAGAAAATGGTGGTGGTTTGGAGTGTTAGTGTTGTTAAATTTGATTTGGGCCAATAATTGGAAAATAGCTGGCTATGGTTGGTTAAGGTTTTTTAGTTGGTGGTGGTTAATTGATTATGTCAAAAAGGAGTCTAGGAGTAATAAAAAGTGGGGGAAAATGAAAAAATTGTTGACTAAAATTATTCCTTGGTGGTTAGTGGTAGAAAGCTGTTTAGGGATGGCTCAAGTGGTTAATGGGGGTAGTATAGATGGACTTTTTTATTGGTTAGGAGAAAGGAGGTTTTCTTATTTGAGTTTAGGGGTGGCTAAGTTTAAATTGTTTTGGGAAATGAGAGTTAGAGCCTATGGGACTTTTTCGCATCCTAACAGTATGGCAGGTTTTATGTTGGTGGCTTTGATGTTGTGGGGAATAGTAAAAAAAAGAAGAGATTGGAAGTGGTGGGTAGTTTTTTGGTTTGGGATAGTGGGAATCTTATTAAGTGGAAGTAGGGCAATTTGGTTGGCATCTGTTGTTGGGTTGATGGTAAACAACTATAAAAAATATCTAAAGTTGTGGAAAAAGCAAAAAGATGTAGTTAAAAGATTGGGTTGGGGGTTGTTGGTTTTGGGAGGAATTTTATTAATTTTAGGAATAGTTGGTGATTGGAGTTGGAGTGGTTGGGATAGACAGAGTTTAAAAAAAAGATTAATGTTAAATAGGTATGCCATAGAGATGTTAGAAGATAATTTTTGGTTGGGAGTGGGCAGGTCTAATTTTTTGGTTTCCTTGTTTAAATATGAGGCCGAAAGTAGGGTTTTTTGGTTGCAGCCAGTTCATAATATTTTTTTGTTGATATTGACAGAGTTAGGAGTAGTTGGATTGTTGTTTTTATTAAAATGGTGGTTGGTTTTGTTTGGTGGTGGTAAAAAAAGAAGAGCAATTTTAAAAATATTAGGGATGATAGTTTTAACGGGGATGGTGGATCATTATTGGTTGAGTTTAGAACAGAACTGGTGGTTGATGGCTTTGGTGTTGGGTTGGTGGTAGAAAGGGTATAATGAAAAGGTGTGGACTTTTATAAAAGATACAGGCCTGCAAATTGGAGGCAAAATAATAAGTATTTCCATAGCTTTGGTAACAACGGCGGTTTTGACAAGAAAATTAGGTAGTCAGACTTATGGAAATTTTAGTTTAATTGGATCAATTTTGTTATTAGTAGATGCTATAGCTGATTTAGGAACCAGAACTATAGGGGTTAGAGAGGCTTCCAAAAAAGAAGCCAGTAAGGTTTTTATTAATATTTTTTATTTGAGGACATTTTTAAGTTTAATAGCTTTTATAGTTGGTTTGTTTTTGGTGGTTTTTTATGGTGCTTTTGAAGGGGTTAGATTAGAAGCTTTAATATCTTTGTTGATGTTGTATTTAACCAGTTGGGCTGGTAATTTGGAAATAGTTTTACAAACCAAATTGAGATTTGATTGGAAAACAATAGTGGATATACTTTTTCCTTTGTTTTTTTTGATTAGTTTATTTTTGGGGGGCGGAAGTAGTTTAAAAATAATTTTTGTTTATTATTTGATAGCAAGGCTGTTAAGTTTAATTATAGGTTGGTGGAAAGTCAGAAAGTGGGTTGATTGGAAGCAAAAATTTGATAAAAAATTATTAATAAAACTTTTGAGAGAGTCGTGGCCGATGGGTTTATTTTTAATAGTGTCGGCGTCTTATGATAAGGCAATTGACAGCACCATGATTCGTCATTTTTTAGGGGTGGAGCAAGTGGCTTGGTATGCTTTGGCTTATAAGGTTTATGGTAGTTTGGTTATGCCGGCTTATTTTTTAATGACTAGCGTTTTTCCTGTGTTATCGAGAAAAAATAATAGATATCAAAAAGTTTATAAACAAGCTTTGTTGATTTTGTTACTGATGTTAGTGGTGGGAGTGCCGTTGATTTATTATTTGGCGCCGATAGCTATAGATATTTTAGGTGGAAGTGATTTTGGAGCTTCGATCAGGGTGTTGAGAATTTTGATTTTGGCTTTAGTAATTTCTTATATTAACCATTTGAATGGTTTCGGTTTGATTTCAAGGGGTAAGCAGAGACAGATGTTAAAAATATCAGTAATGGCATTAGTGGTTAATATGGCCTTAAATTGGTGGACGATTCCCCTGTTGGGAATTGATGGGGCTGGTTGGACGACAGTGGCGACTGAGGCTTTTAGTGGGGTGTTGATGTGGAAGGCAGGAAGGAGCTAGGAATTAAAAAGAGGGCTGTTAAGTAAAAGACGGGTAGTAATTAGTAGGGAACAATAATTATTGTTCCCTACAGTGTTCTGTGTGTATGTAAAAAATTGGTTAGATTTTTTTTAATGATTAGATGGCTTTATTTTTGATATAGTTTTTGCCTTGGTGTTATGACATTTTTTCACAAGCAGAGTAATTACATTTTCAAACAGTTAGAACGAATTACTTAGGTTTTGAGAAAGTAGACAGACATAATTACCGCATAATATCCGTAAGTTTACCGCAGGGAGTAAAATGGCTGATTTAAAGATGTAGAGAATTGTTTAAAATTAAAGTATGAAGAATGGTTTGGCAGTAGCTTTGGTAACCGGACAGGATTATTTTGTAGCTAAAAGGCTAGTGAGGGAGTTGTTAGAAAAAGATTTGGTGGTGGTGATAGTAGGAGAGACATTAGACGATAGTTTTAAAAGAGGGGGAAATTTGGAATTGGTGGCTAACTTGGTTGATTTTAAGGAGAAAATTGAATATGTTTTTAGTTTTGATGAAAAAAATGAAGTTTTGGATAGGGCTGAGGCAGATAATTCAAAATTGGTAGTGGTGAGGGTGAATAAAGATTGCGAGGAGGAAAAATTGAAGCGTGTTTTATCAAAAAGAGACTTGAATTGGAGATTGGTTTGTTTGAAAAATGTTTATGGTGAAGGGGTAGATTTAGCAGAAATTGATATGGGAAAAGTGGTGTGGAGGGCAGTGAAAAATATGAAACTAGAATTTCTTTTTGAGATGGTGGATTGTTTGGAAGTGAGTGATGCGGTTGAGGTATTGTTAAGAAGTTGTTTTTTGTCGGGGACGGAAAAGGAAGTTTTTAGGATAAGTGGAGATGTAGTAAAAGCGGAAATTATGGCTAAAATTTTAATAAAAGAGGCCAAAATGACGATATATGATTATGAAATTAAAAATAAAAAAGAAGAAAAAAAATGGTCTGGAGTGGAGGTTAAAGAGAGTGCTGATAAGTTGAGATGGAAACCAGTGGTTTCTTTTGAGGAGGGGGTGAAAGATTTTTTACAGTATGTATTTGGAATAGTTGATGAGGAGTTGAGGAGAAAGAGGAGAGAGGAAGATAGAAAATTAGAAATTGAGACTAGAGAGAGAAGGAGTCAGGCCAAAACGGGATTTTATCAAGTTGAGGTGATTGATGATGGTGTAGATAGTTTAAAGAAAGAGGAAAAGGTTGAGGTAATAACTAAAGAAAGAGAGAAAAGAGAAGAAAGCTGGCGAAATTTTAAAATTAAAGGATCGGCCTTAAGAAGAGTAGAAGAGGTGGTTGAAATATTTGGTGAAGATAAAAAAAAAGAAGAAAAACCAGAAAAAAAAATAGTTGCGGATAAAAATCGGAAAAAAAGCGGAGAAGAAAAAAAAATTAACTGGAAAACATGGTTGGCGGTAGTGTTTTTAGGGTTAATAATTCCTTGTTTATTGTTTGGATCTTGGTGGTCTTTTAGGTTATATAAGACAGCCAAGTCTTTGTTGGTGGTGGAGACTTTGGTAAAAGAAAGTAAGTGGGTAGAGGCTGGTAAGGAAGTGGACAAGGCCTTAGAAGAGGTGGACAAGCTTGATTTTAACAGAAAGGGTTGGGAAAAATATCATTTGGGAATAAAATTATTAAAAAGTGGTTTAAATTTAGAAAAAGAATTAGTTTTTTTAGCTAGAAATGGGGAAGAAATGATGTTGTCGATTTTTGGGAAGAAAGATATTGATTGGCTTATTAGTTTAGATAAGATGGAAAAATCATTTAATAGGGTAGAAGGAGAAGTGGGTTTGTTGGAGGCAAGATTGAAAGGGGGGGTGGTTTGGTTACCGCCTAGGTGGAGAAATAAAGTTAAAAAAGTAACAGACGAGTTAAAAAAAACCAGAAATTTGATTTCTAAATTAGAAGGTTTTATTCCTATTTTGGGTGATTTTTTAGGAGTTGATGGTAAAAGGAGAGATTATTTAGTTTTATTTCAGAATGAAATGGAATTGAGGGCTACTGGTGGTTTTATCGGTAGTTATGGAGTTTTGTCTTTTCAAGACGGACGATTGTTAAATTTAGAAGTGAAAGATATTTATGGTATTGATGGACAATTAAAGGGTTATGTAGAGGCACCGAGAGAAATGAGGGAGATTATGGGTGAATCTCGTTGGTATATGAGAGATGCTAATTGGCAGGCAGATTTTAGAGCTAGCGCCAAAGATTTAAGATGGTTTTTCAAGAAAGAGGCAAACAGAGATGTTGATGGTGTGATTGGAATAAATTTGGCGGTGGCTAAATCCCTGTTGTCGGTGACAGGGGAAGTTTATATACCAGATTTTAAAGAAAATGTAAATGCAGATAATTTATATGATGAGGCTGAGTTTTATTCAGAGAGTAATTCTTTTGCTGGTTCAGTTCAAAAAGAAAAGTTTTTAGCTTTATTGGCTAAAGTTTTATTGGAGAAATTAAAAGAATTAAATGGCGATCAGGAGCTGAAGTTGGTAGAATCTTTGATTGATAGTTTGGAGTCTAATGAGATACAAATAGCAGTTGATGATAAAAAAATAATGGCTAAAATTGGTGATTTGGGTTGGGATGGGGCAATTTATAATGGGGGCTGTGCTAAAGATAATTGTTTGGCAGATTATTTGTTTGTGGTTGAGTCTAATTTGGGGGTGAATAAGGCTAATTATTTTTTATATAGGAATATGGATCAGGTGGTTGATATTGGTAAAAAAGAGATTAAAAGGAAAATAAAGATTTATTATGAGAATACTGCTAAAAGTAGTGCTTGGCCTGGAGGTGATTACAAAAATTATATTAGGATTTATTTACCAAAAGATGTGGAAATATCGGAGGTGGTAGCTTATGATGGAGATGATTCCAATACTAGAAAAATATTTAAAAAAGAAGAGCTGAATATAAGAGATAAAAACAATAAAAAAGAAATTGGTTTTTTGTTAGTGGTGCCAATTGGTAAGAAAAGGGTGGTTGAGTTGAATTATTTTTCAAAAATTGATTTGGAAAAAGAAAAAGATTTTTCTTATTTAAGTTATGTTCAAAAACAATCTGGTTATGGAGATACTTCTTTTGTTTCTTTAATATCTTTTCCTGATGGTTGGCAGCCAATGCAGGTACAACCAGCAGGGACTTTGGTGGAAGAAAAATTATTGTTTAACCAAAAATTGAAAAAAGATTTGAAAATGGGAGTGGAGTTGAGTAGATGATCAGAAGGAATTTTGTTAGGAAAAAGG
>QMND01000049.1 GCA_003647605.1 Candidatus Shapirobacteria bacterium
CCAAGAAAGAAATGTTTTATTTTTAGAATAAAAAAAAGAATAAATAAATAAAGTTAAAATAAAAAATATAGAACCGTAAAAGGTTAGAAAACTAAGAAAAATGAATAAGTTGAATAAAAAAATTTGTTTGAACTTAGGTTTGGTCGCAGATTTGATTTTTTGAAGAAAATAAAAAGTTATCAATAAAAAAGCAGAAACCATAGCATACATTCTGTTTTCTTGGGCATAATAAAGAAACAAGGGGTTAAGGGCTAAAAAAATAGCCGGCCACAATCCACCAATTAAATAAATAAAATAAATTGAAATTAAGGCAAATAATAAAGAGAGGGTTCTTAAGGCCAAAACGGAATTGCCAAACGAAGATGTCCAAAATTTTAATAAGAAATAGTGACCAGGAGGATGAAAATCGTGCAAGGAAAAATTGTTAACGATTTGGCTATATGAATAACGGCTAGCTATGTTGGCCGAAATGGCTTCATCTAACCAAAGCGATTGATTAATGGAAATAGACCATAACAAAACAAAAGATGTGAGTAAAAGAACTATTTTTTTAGACACAGAACACCCTTTGTTTATAAAAAACTAAACTAAAAACTATTTTTTAGACTTTGTAAACTATGTCACCTTTTTTAACGGCTTGATCGACCTTTAGACCAACTTCATCGCCTTTTTTGGCTTCATCAACTGATTGGTGATCAACTTGCATTGAACTAACTTTTTGGTCAAAACCAGTTTCTTCTTGACCGATAAAAATGGTATCACCTATTTTAACTGAGCCATCGGTTAATTCTAAAACAGCTACCAAGATATTGTCAAAAAAATGGGTAATTTTACCTATTTTTGTTTTATTATTGTCCAATTTATTTCACCTCCCTTTAGTTTTTATCTACTAATAAATTATTCTAACACAAAAAGTATAACCACTATTGAATATTGTTTTTCTTTTTTGGTAATTTCTGGCAACTAGGACAATAGAAAGCCGAACGACCAGAGATTTTTTGACGAACAATAACAGTTCCGCAAACAGGACAAGTTTGACCAGTTTTTTGGTAAACACGAAAACGATATTGCTTAGCGTCTTTTTTGATGGCTTGTTTGATTATTTTTTTAATGTTGTTATAGAGCAATTTGGTTTTGTTTAAATTAATTTTGTTAGCAGGGGTGAGAGGGTGAATTTTGGATAAAAAAAGAGAATCATTAACATAAATATTACCTAAACCAGCTAATTTTGATTGGTCGTGTAATAAATTTTTGATGGCTCTAGAAGAAGATTGGAGAATTTTTTTGAAATAAGGATAAGAAAAATCAGAACTTAAAATGTCTGGTCCTAAATTAGATTGAAGTTGTTTGATTTGAGATTTTTTAATTACTTTTATCCAACCAAATTTTCGTTGATCATTAAAGAAAAGTTTAGATTGATTAGAAAAAGTAAAAATAACCCTAGTGGAAGAATTAGGCAATTTTTTATATTTTGGTTGAGGGGTTGGGTGACCCAAAAAACTATCTTGTTGATTTGATTGGTAAGCCAATTGACCAGTCATTTTGAGATGAATTAAAAGAAGGTAATGATTAAACAGATTAATTGACAATTGCTTGCCATGTCGAGAAAAAGAGGTAATTTTTTGATTAATGATCAGTTTTTTAGAGCCAATAAAAGATTTGGGAGTTAGAATTTTTATTTTGATTATTTTTTTGTGTAAAAGGTGTTGTTGAAAGAAAAGACGAACGGTTTCGACTTCAGGCAGTTCAGGCATTTTAAACTAAATCGTCAAAATCTATAGCTAAATGGTTTCGGCTGGTAGCTAAGCGTTTGAGAGCCACTTTAGTGTCTGCCAAAGAATCTTTAATATTACTAAAAGAATTAAGAAAAGCTTGTGTTGAAGTAACATAACCCATAATTAAAACCAAATCGGAAATTTGATGTTGAGAATTATGAACAGTTAGTAAGAGATAAAACAAAATGATAGTGTAAAAAATTTTAGCGCTGTTTTGGAGAGTAAACCACTCTGTAAAAGCCCAAGAAGTTAGCTGTTTAAAACAATTATTTAACTGTCTCTGTTCTCTTTTGAAATGATCTGAGTCCTGAAACTTGGCATAATAGGCTTCAAGACTAGCATTGTGTTTATTTTTAAGAACAACATAGCGTTCAGTGGTATAAACATCAATCCACAAATAGGTCAACATATAAGCTAACTGGAGAATGAATACTTTAAAATCGAGAAAAAATAGAATTATGGGGATAGAAAAAAAAGAAACAAAACTGTCGATACCTGGTTGTTTAAAAATAGTTAAAGTGGCAACAACAGCATCAGAAAAGTTACGGATAGCTTGAACTGATTTGTGTCGCAGACTCTTTTTTTTGGTTTTAATACCAGTGCTAAGCAAATTATGGATATCGCTTTGAATATTATTGATAACAAAATTAAGTTTGGTGGTAGAAATTAAACGAGTTAAATTGTCGATTATAAAAACGATTAAAATTAAAATGGATAGCTTGGTTATAAATTGAACACTTTGACCATTTTCTAATAACTTAATAACAGAAGAAAAAAGATAAACAGATAGTAAAGGAAAAAAAGCGGATAAAAAACGAACAAAAAGCCAAAAAAATAAGGAATTTTTATCGGTAGTCATTTTGAGAATCATTTTGATTAGTTGGCGAGTATCTTTGGTCATTGTTTAATAATAAAGATTAAATAGCTGAGAGTAAACAGTGTAATGTATATATAGTAGTCAACATATTTTGTACATTGTAAACCAGATTTTAGTTAATAATTGGCTATTTCTAATTTATTAATACTTTGTTACAAAAACCCAATGAAAAAAGAGAAAATTGGTCTCGAAAGATAAGTGAATTAATTTACTAATTTTTTGATTTTGGAGATGAAGACCGATTGAGAGAATTTTTGGGCTTGGCGATAACAATCAGTGGGTTTAATGGATAGTTTTTGGAATTTTTTGATAGCCTTAATGCATGAATTTAAATTTAGTTGGTCAAAAAAAACACCAGTTTGACCGTCAATCACTGTTTCTTCAGCTCCCCCACTTTTATGGGCAATAACAGGACAACCATAAGCCATGGCTTCTAAAACAACCATGCCAAAGTCTTCTTGGTCGGCAGAAAAAATAAAGGCTTTGGCTTGAGAAAAAAGTTTGGCTTTTTTAGACTGAGGAACTTCACCTAAAAAATCAATAGTAGGACCAGCTAGGTTTTTTAGTTCTTGAGCATAAGAAGCAAAATCGCGACCGAAAATTTTTAGAGGTAATTTGAGTTGATTGCAAGCTTTGATAGCAATATCATATCTTTTGGCTCTGGCTAAACGGCCGCCGGATAGATAAAAATCCTGTCTATTAGTGTTAATTAGGTTTTTTTTAGGAAGATCAATAGGTGGATTAATAATAACAGCTGGTCGGCGATAAAATTTGCCGATTCTCTTTTTGACAGTTTGAGAATTGGCTATAAACTGGTCGATCTGTTGGGCCCAGTGAAAATCAAAAAAACGAAGAAAATGGTTAATTATCTGGGCCAAAAAATTTAATAATGGATATTTTTTCAAATTACGGGCAGTGGGCAGACCATAAAGATAACGAGGTGGAGTATGGCAATAACAATAATGTTTGGCTGATTTTTTGCGTATAGAATTAGGGAAATAAGCACCGGTGGCTGAGGTAATAATAATGTCATATTTAGAAAAATTAAAAAGTTTAAAAGCTAAAGGAGATAAAAGGCGGAGAGGACTAATTAGTTTAGGTAAGAATGGAGTGTGTTGAAAGAAAGAAGTATGAAGTCTGTTTTTCCATTTTTTTTGGAGACGAGAACGATGAGGACCAAGAAATTCAGGTAAATATAAAGTGGTAAAAATGTCGGCTTGGGGATAGATGTCAGACAAAATTTCCAGAACTCTTTCAGCTCCACCAAATTCCTTAATGTAATCGTGAACTAAGGCTATTTTAGGTTTTTTAATTGAAGACACTGTTGTTGGGGATAATAATGGCTAATTTTAACAAAAAAAAAGTAAATAAAAAAAAACTACAAAATAAAAAATTAAGATTGATAATGATTAAACTTTTTTAACAATTTTTTGTCGAAGGTTTTGATTTTGGTAGTCTTGTTTTTTAGAGCATAAATAGCATTGTAGGCATCTTCCATATCGAAGTTATAAAAATCTATATTTTTTAGAGATTGCTGGAGAATGTCTCTTTGGGGTATTTGGATGAAGCTCATTTGTAGGATTAAAGACAGAATAGAAAAAACTTTTGGGTCTTTATCACCAAAAACACCTTTCAAAACCCAATAAACTTCAAAAAAAACGATAATAGAAGTAAAAAGTTTAAGTTGACCAGTGACTGCTTGTTGAAATAGTTTTTTGGCTGTTTGAAACTGTTTTTGATTATCTTTTAGAAAGAAACGGAGGAAATAGATAGTGTCGACAAAAATCATAAAGAGGGTTGTTTAAATTTTCTTTTGAAATAAGATTTTTTGGCTGTTTGAATAATTTGGCTAATATTTTTATTTTTGTATTTAGGGGGTAGTTGAAAAGATCCGGCAATTTGATTGACAAAGTCTAAGGCTGGTTGAATCTTAATAATTCCATTGTCAATGGAAACAATTACCTTTTGACTTTTAGTTAAACCAGATTGTTTGTAAATGGCAGTAGGAATGGTTAATTGTCTTTTGCTGGTAATAGTAGCGTAATATGTCATAGTAAGGAGATTTTACGGTAGCAAGGAACTTTTGTCAATACAAGGCAAATTAAAACAAGGATTGTTGGGGGTTGATGGGTTGGGATTTAGACTGGTTTTTGTTTTTGTTTTGAAGTCTAGAAGCTAAAGATTTAAAGTTAAAAGATTTGAAAATATTTAATAAATTATCCTGTTTGTCTTGATTCCATAAAGCAGAATCTAAGGAGAGTTCTATAGGAGCATCGTAAACTAGTTGAGCCAGTTTTTGGGATAGATAGGCATTATCTTTGTCTGTTTCTAGTTTTTGTCGTAAATTTTCTTTAATTTCATCTAAATGTTGATAGACACTATCTAAGTTTTCATATTTTTCCAATAAAGAAGTAGCGATTTTAGGACCGACACCTTTAACTCCTGGGTAATTGTCAGAAGGATCGCCCATTAATGCTTTTAAATCAACCACTTGGTCGGGTTTAACCCCTAAGCGCTGTGTAACATCATCGATGGAATAAGTTTTGGTTTGGGATAAACCTCTAACGGGCATCAGAAGTTGAACTTTTTGATTAACTAGTTGCATTAGGTCTTTGTCGCCGGTCAAAACTGTGACAGTAGAAATAGAATTTTGTTTAGAGGCTTGCAAGGCTACGGTGGCGATTAGGTCGTCGGCTTCGTAACCACCCATAATAAAAAGAGGAATAGCGCTGTTTTCTAGGCTTTGTTTGACTAAGGGGAATTGTTTGACCAAATCTTGATCGGCGGGTCGGCGTTGGGCTCGGTAAGCCATATATTCTTTATCTCTGAAAGTTGGACCGGGAGAATCCATACAAACAACCACATATTTTGGTTTTAGTTGGTCGACAGTTGATAAAAACATGGAATAAAAACCATAGAGAGCGTTAACAACTTGACCGTTGTAGGTTAGACTGGGGGGAATAGAGTGATAGGCTCGATGAATGACGGCGTGGGCGTCGATAACTAAAAGATGAGACATGGTTAAGTA
>QMND01000050.1 GCA_003647605.1 Candidatus Shapirobacteria bacterium
AACCACAGCATAATGGTAACAAAGAGTGGAAACTTCAAGATATTCATAGAGTATTTTGACAAGAAAAAGAAAGATGGAAATGGCGACATCTCATTTTCGCTTGGGGAAGATGGAAAGGTAGTAATGGAATCTGATAGCGTGATAATGAGGTTAACAAAGTCTGATGTAAAAAATATCATAAAGCTGTTGTATGACCTGTATAAGGAGATGAGGTAAATGGCTTCAACCCTATGGCGTGGAAACATACAGATAAGCCTGATAAATGTCCCTGTCAGGCTGGTTAGTCTTGAAAACGCAGGATATAAGCCAGACCTCCACCTTTGCCACGAAACTGATGGCGGAAGAGTAAAGCAGAGATACATCTGTGAAAAGTGCGGGAAGAACGTAAGCTGGAGCGAAATGGCGAGGATAACGAAGGACGGGGTTGTAGTAACAAAAGAGGAGCTTAGAAGCATAACGCCAGAGTCCTACAAGAATGTGAGAATAGAACACATATTCGAGAAGAACAGCATTCCAGCGGATATGCTTCTCCACGTCGAGAAAACATATCTGATAACGACGGACGAGAAGCAAGACGCAAAGCCCTACAAGCTGTTGTGGGAAGTCCTGAAGAAGCGGAATCTCGTAGCTATGGGAACTATTTGTTTGAAGAGCAATTCTCCAGAGAAGATATGTCTGATAACTGCAAACGAAAACGGTCTATTTCTCCAGATGTTGAGCTATGCAGATGAGATCAGGCACGACGAGATAAAGAAGCAAAGAGAGACGCTTGAAGAGATAGAGGTATCAGGTAGGGAAGTGGAGTTAGCAGAAAAGCTGTTCGAAGAGCTATCAACAGACGCTTTCGACTTCAGCGTGTTTGCAAAGATGGAGGATAAGAGAACCAAGAATTTGAAGGAGTTGATTGCGAGCAAGAAGAGCGGGATAAAGATTGAGAAGAAGGAGGAGAAGAAGGATAATGAGAGTGAAGAGGAACCGCTGTTCGAGCAGTTGAAAAGAGCGGTTGAAGAGGCAAGGAAAAAGAAGAAGATAGAGATAGTTGCGGAGCCGTGATGGTATGGAGCCAATAGAGAGATGTGTAAAGGAGTTTGATGCGGAGTCCTACACTACCATAAATGGTAGATATGGGCTGATGAACAAAGATAGAACGGCTATGTTCATAAGCGATTACAAGCCGGACGATCTTGAAGTCCAGACCGATCTGTTCAGTAAGAAGTCTATGAGAGAGACTTTGAAGAAGCTGGATAAGAGCGTGAACGTTGATCCAGATTTTTTGAAGGCGTTTCTCGATGCCTGTTTTAAGATAACGAGAAGACCGATTGTAAGGCTTTCAGCTAAGCGTATATCTCTATACTATAACGAGTATCCGATAACGCTTGACCTGATACTTGACAAATATGCCGACGACAAGACATACGTCTATTTCGATGCAACCCTGATAAAGCCAGCTATAAGGCTGTTGAGGAAAGTCGGAAACGTAATGTTTATGTGGAGAGGAAAGGAATCGGTTATACTGATGGATATAGATGCGGAATACTCTATTCTGATAGCACCATATCTGGTAGATGTATAAGATGGAGATTGGAGAAAATCTTGCTGGAGTTATCAAATACATAGCTATTCATAGCTTTCATTATATGGATAATCTTCAGGTTGATGACGATATGAATGACGATATAGAGGTATTGACGCGGGAGATAAAGAAGAGGAAAGACCTGCCTGAATATGTGTGCAGGATAGAGGCGGAGAATTTGAAGCTGATATGGGAAAACGTATTCGATATGAGCGTGGAGAGAGCGTTGGAGATAGGTGCTTTGGACTGGTGATGTAAATGGGAAGAGACTTTCTGTATATTGACGAAGTGTTGTCTGAAGCCTTGAGATGCCCGAAGTGCGGATCTAAACACATAAGGATATACGGGGAGAGAAATGTTGACTTTGAATCAGTGCTGGAGTCAAACAAAGTGGTGAAAGACACGCAGGGAAACATTAACTCTGAAATCGTGTTTGATATAGCGTGTGAGGAGTGTGATTATGTAACAGATGCAGATGACGTGTCGGAGTGGAGAGTATGAAGAGTCTGCTTGAGAGGAAAATAGAGAAGTCCAATCTTGATGAAGATGCAAAAGAGATACTTCGTCAATTATTGGACGATGATGTTGTAGCGGTATACAAGAGTGGAGACGAATACTTAGAGATATTCTACGACGACTCTCCAGATTCCCCAAGAGAGTGGGACAATCTCGGTCATATGCTGATATTTCACAATAGATATTCTCTTGGAGATGAGAATGATATAGATAAGAATCAATTCTCATCTTGGGACGATGTAGAGAATTATCTTATAGAAGAGGAAGATGCAGCTGTGATATTACCCATATATATGTATGAACATAGTGGCATAACCATTAGGACATATCCATTCGCGTCTCGGTGGGACTCTGGGCAGGTTGGATTCATATACGCAAAGAAGAGTGAGATAGGTAATCTCAAGAAGAGCAAGGTTAAAGATATTCTAATAAAGGAGGTAGAGGTATATGATAAGTTCCTCAGAGGAGAGGTGTTTGCATATCACAGGATTAAAGACTGCGACATTATCGAATCGTGCGGTGGATTCTTCAGTATTGACGATATATTGAGTAGCAATGATGACAGAACGTGGGAGGAGGTAGAAAATGGTCGGTAGAAGATTTGAGCTTGGTGGAGTCCAATACAGGATAATTGGAAAGGGAAAGAAGGAGACACTCGAAACGCTATGCACAATATGCGGTGGTAAGGAATTTGAGCACGTCTATACGGAAGATCGTATATTAGAGCTTGATAGGCTTGGAACGATGGAAGCCACAATTATGAAGTGTAAGAGCTGTGGGACACTGTTCTTCTTTAGAGAGGTAAACGACTACGACTACATATACTACTCTCCCGTAGAAGTGGTAAGATGAACATAAAGGATTTTGAAGCAGATGACTTTTCAGAAGTTGACGCGATTTGCGAGGAGATAGCGGGAAGTGATGCAAGACACGCAATATTGTCTGGCATAATTTCATTCGGTGATTTGAATAACGATAAGGTGGCAAGTCTCGTTCAGAGATTAGATGAAGTCTGTGAAGGAGATGATTATTCCATTTCCGAGGTTCTTATGGCTTTGGAGATGGTTCAAAATATGATAATGGCGTTGTATGTAAACCACGTTCGTAGAGGAACCGAATACGAAAATGAGCCTATTGGTCAGTTTCTTATTAGACTGTCCCTAATTATGGCAAAAAGGCTGGAGGCTGATGATAGTTGGTCAGAGTAGGAATAAAGTATGAGTATGTGGATAAGAATGGAAGAGTCCACGTTGGAAGAGTTGTGAGAATAGCACGAATGAGAACGGGTGCTGTTCTCGCATTTATGGAAGATGGAAAGGGTTATCCCGTATCTAAACACGGAACGTGGAGGGAGATAAATGAAAGTGATAGATATTGACAACTGTATGGACTGTCCACTATCAGAGATAGGCAAAGATGGTATTATAACCTGCAAATCTGGAAGTGTGGGCAGTAGAGAGATCGGAAACATATTCGTGGATACGAGCATTCCAGATTGGTGTCCATTACAGGACTTTAAGGATTTCGTAGCCGATAAGGTCAAGACAAGCGTAAAGGTATATGAAGTGATATACGATGATCCAGACGGGGAAATAATATTCATAGTTATTGGAGATATAACTGAGGAAGATGCGATAAAGATAGCCAAGAAGCGTATGGTAGAGGAAAAGGTGAATGATGGACTGTTCTTTGTAGAGGAGCATGATGCGATATGGGTGTGATGTGCAAATACTTTGTAAACGATGCGACTATGGCTTGGGACTCGGTAGATGAGATAACCGAAGAAGATGTCGTAGATATTTTAGACGGAGAGAAGTTTGTGTGCACAAACCCCAATAGTGAGAACTATGGGGTTAGAAAGATGGGAACCTGCGATAGTTGCCCAGACTTTGAGGAGTGATGAATATGTTTAGCAGAGAAGATGCAGATATTGAGAGGAATGCCCCGCTGTCAGAAATAGCGGAGAGGGTTGATAAGGCAATAGCAGAACTCGAAAAGCATTTTGAGTCTGTTGAAGATGAGAATGTTGTTCAGGCGTGGGAGTTTGTAAAGTCATTCGCGATATATGCGTGAGGAGATCGTATGATAGACAAGTTTCTCGATGAAATATCAGATGAAGTTGGAGAGGTAGAATTCGTATTAAAATATGAAGGCTGGAGTCCAACCTGCTTTCCAGATACGCTCGATGAAGTTCAATACGAAGATTATGCAGAGATGGAGTCGTATAGGATAATAGATGCTTGGAACAAGAGTATGCTAGAAGGTGGATACGCGTATGTTGACGGTGGATACAGAGAAGGAGGACTGTATGGAGTAACGTGGGCTTTGTATAGGAAGTGCGATGAAGATGGAGAGTGAAGGAGAACAGGATAAGAACGTGGTGGTTGTATTCTCCGATTTCGAAGTGGTAGTTGAGAATTGGGACAAGATGGACGAGTTTCTCGTTGAACTAAACAAGTTGCTCAAGAAGTATTCTGTCAAGAACGACTATTTCTGTGAGTATGGGACGGAGCTGGTATGATGGAAGATATAAGGTGGGCGTTGCTCGCTGAACACCCCGCTGTAAGTGAGCTGTATGGGGAAACCTGCGAGCTTCAGGAGAGGATAGAGAAGCTCGAAGAGGAGTTAAAACTGTTGAGAGAGATAAATAAAAGGAGGAGAGTGAGATGGAGGCGACGTTAGAGGATATTGCAAGCAATCCAACTGACTACAAGATATGCAAGAAATGCGGACATTTCGCGTGGTATGAAAACGATACGTGTCCAAACTGTATGGCACACGAGTTTGACAATGATTCCAAGAAGGTAGAGAAGAAGGCAATTGCCCTGATAGATAGCTACATAGAGGAAGATGGATACACAGAGGACGAGGCACTTGGCATAATCATTGATATTTAGAGGCGAATGATATGGCATACGGTATAGAGATTGTTCTCGGATGGAATCTAAATGATTTTTGCAAGCTCTTCAACTTCCCATATCCAGATGACCCAGAGAACGATTGGGACAAGTGGGAGGATTGGGAGGACAAGGTTGCAGACATAATGGAATCCGAATTGAAATACGCACAGTTAGAGGGCTTGAAGAGACACGGAGTTATACTCAAGTTTATAAAGACAGATGACCTGTTGCCAGATTGGTATATTGGAATACTAACTCCATATGGGGAGAGAATGTTTTCTCCAGCGAGAATGGAAGTGTTCTTTGATCCAGATGAGTTAGGTGAGGAATTTCCAGATGACGTATTGGTTGGTGTTGCATTAGCAAAGAGATATTTCCCTGTATATCTCGACTGGAAAGAAAATGGATATGCACCGAATTTTTGTATAAGCGATTCTAAGCTCACTATGGTGGAGACGTTCAAGCAACTCGTTGGAGATGACAGGTTCAAGACTGCAAAGCTATATGTAAAGGAGAGATGGTATTGAAGTGTCCTAACTGTGGATCAAGAGACGTTGAGGTTGCATTCTCCACGATTC
>QMND01000051.1 GCA_003647605.1 Candidatus Shapirobacteria bacterium
AACGCCGGGAATGAAAATCCTTGTCCGGTACGGGATCGCGCGGGGGTCTACAGCGCAACCGTCTTCTTCGTATGCATCGTCGCCGATGGCGGTTTTTCCGTCTGCGTGAGGGCCACAGCAGCACGGGCCGGGGTCGTAAGCCGTTACAAGTGCTCGAATCCAAATATATTGTTTCTGCCGAGCCGGGCTTGACGGGAGTGGCTTGGCCGTCACTGAGGAGGCAGGACGATGCGGTTTAGGAGGAGTGGACGCCCGGCCCGGCTTTTCTGTTTCGATAACCTCCAAGAAAAGAAGCATCAAGCACCAAGCAGTTATCGCTCCAAAAAGCGCACCGCCAATAAAGCCTGCATGAGCTGGTTTAATGTTCATCTTTTAGCTCCACAAAAAATTCTGTGTAGCGGACGGGAGTAGCACTTCCGGGTGCAGTAGGGTTTCCGGGAGCATGGGTGGAGGTCCAGCATGGAGGGACGTCGCATCCAGCAGGAGGAGTCAGCACGGAGCAGATCTCCCGTCCGCTGCTTGCTATCAAAAAGGCGGGAGGAGTCGAGACTCGGCAATCTGGGGTGCGTTTGCTGACGAGGAGAGGTGTATCTTCTGGGAGATGCGGTTCGACTCCTCCCGCATAGTTTTTCTTTGTAGGGCGAACGGGTTCGATATCAGGAGACCCAAACAGAAAACCCAAGCCACGAGAAAGAAACCCGTTCGCCTGAGAAATAGCGGCTTGACCCCTTGCCATCGATTCCTACCTCCCTCGCGACACAGCGAAAACTTTTGATGGAGAGGGAAACATCAAGGTGCCCCCAGCCTGACACGCCAACTTGAAAACCCCTCTCCATCAACTGGTTTTCTGCATCTCCTTAATGTTCTCGGCCACCTTACCTATCCCGTAGAACCAGTCAGCAAGAATCTTCTTGTCAAGTTCAGTTAGGTCATCCCAGACTTCACCGAGATGTTTGAGCTTCTCGTAGACACCTCTCTTCTTCATGTGCTCGTCTTCGGGGATGAATATTATGAGTCCTCCGGCACCTCTTTGCACGTTGAATCGTTTAATCATCCCACTCAGCCTCCAGCTTCATTTCTTCAAAGATTTCCTCGCAGGCCCAGAAGAAACCGAGAATTATAAGCCCGAGCCTGCACTCTTCTTCTTGGTTGTCCTTCAAAGCCTCCATCGCGCCGCTCACAAGCTGGCTGAAAAGGGGATATTTCCGCATGAGCTCCCCAAGGCTCTTAGGTTCCCGAACTGAGCGCAGAATAAGGTCGCGAACATACTCGCACCTTTTCGGCCCGCTCCACTTGTCGAAAAAGCGCTTTTTGATCGCATCGATGTGTTCGGGTGTAAGTTTTTTCTTCTTCACGGTCGACCCCATTTTGGCTCCCTGCTTCTGCTTTCGCGTAAATTTAGCAAAAGCAAGCGTGCAAAACAAGAGTCACAACGCCGTGCGTGACGGCAACTTCCTGTGCCTCTTCAGCCTTCCGCGGCATAGCGTCACCTCCCTAAAAAAGGACTCCAGAAAGAAAGCCCGGCACAACTACTTTTGTTTCTGTTCCTTTAACTGCAGGACGAAAAGATGCGCGACCTCCGTCCCCCTTTCGAGGATGCACCCCGCACTGAGAAACGCTCCGGCCATGAAGCGGCCCTGCTGACGCGGACTGAGCACAACTGGCATCACGACACAGCCCCTCAGTGCAGCGTCTTCAAGGGGAAGGATAACACCCAGAAGTCCGTCTTTCAGCTTGATTTCCTCCCGAAATCCAACTATGTAGAACCCTTCCTCAAGCTCGTCTTTCTCCTCGTCGGCCTTGCCCTTTACCACGAACCAAGAGTTCCCCTTCGGCCAGACCGGGCAGACCTTCTCCGAGACCAAGGAGCCGTTCGAGGGGAGAAAGGCTCCCCGCACCTTGAAAACAAGATCAACAGTAAGCAGAATCGAAAACTTGGTTGTTCCTGTTTCTTTGATGTTGCATATCTCAAAATTGTGAAATCCCTCTCTTGTCACAAGTCCCAACGAGAGAGTAGACATGCTACTCCTCCTCAACTTTCTCGGATAGAAACTCTATGAGCCCAGCTCCATCAACATGCTCAAGAAACTCGTCGAGCTTGCAGATGTAGAGCGCTATTCCGCCTTCCAAGTCAGCATAGATCGCATTTGCCGCAACCACTCCACTGTGCATCTCTATACGCATAATGTCTCCTTCGCTCATTATCAAAAAAGGCGCACGTCTGTTTTTCTTAAGAATCAACATCGGAATTTTTCTGTTCTTTCTCGCAATTTCTTCAACTTCTGCCCACCACTTCATCAAAGGGCTTTTTGGTAAAAAAAGGTCCTCAAGCGCCCATGTTTTGCGCCACTTGACGCTTATCACGAACGGAAAACCTTCCGGATCGTCAACGCACACGATATCGCCGAGAGCTTTCTTTTCTGGCCATCCACCCGAAAGCGGTGCGCGTCTTAGTGTTTTTCCACACCAGGCACTGAGTTTGTTAGCAATTTCCCTTTCAAATCTATCTCCCTTTTTCTTAACATTTATCATGAAGATTCCTCCTCCTTCACTCGCTCTCTTATAAAAAACGGCCACAGAAGTAATAGCGTTAAGACTTTCTTTCTCGGATAATCGAAATACTCACCAGTTTCGACAAGATACCTCTCCATGAGGTCCATTCCGACAATCCAAAGGTTAAAGAACATCATTATTCCAAGGAGAGCAGCGAGAGCACCTAGCCATTCACCCTCGTAGAATTCAAAGGCCGCGCACAAGATCTCCCAAGAAATCATCAAGCACAAAATCACTCTGTCAAACATGGCTGCTCACCTCCTTCAGTCACTTCTGTTAGATATTTGATAAACTTCCGCCTAATTTGCTCAAGAACTCCAATTGTGTTCTGAATCGTATAGAGCTTGCATTTAAACTCTTTTTCCTCAGGACTGCCAGTACAGAGCTTTATCTCGGCGTCCCAACACGGACACACTTCACATTGCGCCTTGAGATTCTTTAGCACGCTCTCAATACAATTCAGCAAATAGCATGCCTTTTTGTAGCTTTCATACCGAGCAACCTGCTCTTTCTGCATAACTGCCTCCTTAATTTATGACTTCACACATGTTAAGAAGAATACCACAAAACCCCCAAAAACGGCTCTGGGTGGCTTTAAAAGCGCTTCAGGGCTACCGAAGGTATTCAGATACCCTTTTGCCTCACAAAACGCTTTCTGAAGCCTCTGAGGCGCCTCTAAAGGCCTTCTGAAAGATAGACCGCGACCTATAATCCCACCCTCGCGTCCGAATAATTTTCAAAACTTCACAATGCTCCCCTGTTTTTTTTTACACATCTTTTTTTGCAACGACCCTGTTTTTTTCTGAAAACTATGAAGTTTATTTTTAAAAATTTACATGCCCTATTTTTCACGACTTATGGTCATTTTCGGTCTTTTTTTTAGAAACCCCCTGCAAAATTTTGCAAAGTTATAAGTCGCGACAAGAGCAGAGATTATTTCGCGAGCCGGCAAAATTTACATACCAAAAAGACACCGATTTTTCACAACCCATTGTCAGCTCGCGACTTAAAAAATTAACTTTGATCCGGGTCTTACCAACACACGTTACCCAACGGTAACAAAACGGTGACAAAAATGTGATAAAGTGCAGTGCATACTATAAAAAGCGTCGAGCATGACAAAAAAGTATAAAAAGTTGGCATAAGTGGCAAGAGATAAGTAAGATAGTCTAGTTTTATATTAAAAAGGGGGATAGACAACCCCCTGTAAATTTCAAAGTTTTGATTTAAATTATTATAGCATCGAGGGTTAGCGTTTTGAAAACAGACCTGAAAGTTTTGAAAATTATCAAAGTTATTCCGGCCTTCTTTACACAACTCTTTATTTTCCCGCGATTTCCGGAACTTCTTTTCTTTTCTCAACTTACGCATCACCGCTCGTAACTCCTTTTAGCAAAAGGGTTTATAAATTTTCAAAACTTTGATGTCGCTTTGTGTAAATTTTTAACTTCTTTGGGCGTAAAGAGTTAGAGCCACGCGAAGCTGTCTTTTTTTAGCAAAATCCGTCAAGGTGGTGAAATTTTATGGTTCGAAAGCTTGTAGTATGTGACCGGTCGCTTTCCCGTGTACTTGGGTTCTCGGACTATTTCCACGACGCCCTGCTCTATCAGCGTCTCCATGTGGAAGTCGAGGTCGCGTTTTGAGAGCCTCATCTGAAGTAGCAATTCCGAGCGCGCGATTTTTCTTCCTGGAGCCTGTTCTATGAGTTTCAGGATTTTCTTTTGCTTTCGTTCGAAGTCGCTGAAAGAAATTTCTTTTTGCCTCAGAATTTTCAATTGCTTTAGCAGAAAATTGACGTGGTCCACGGCTTCTTTCATTGATTCCTCGGAGATTTCCATGTTCTGTCCGAGCGACTTGTTGACCTCGATGAGCATCGCGAACTTGAATGTGTAGTTGTTCAGAAGCCTTTCCATGCTTGGGCGGATTTCCGGATCCGTCCTGTCTATCATGGGCCTTGTCTCTTTGTAGAACTGCGTAAAAACATCACGCGCCTTGTTTGATATCTTCATTTCGCCCTGTGGCGCTGTGGTTATTGCCAAAAGAAGCTGGGCGAGTTGCTCTTCTACCTGTTCGCTCCGTGGATTTGGAAACGGATACTCGATTTCTTTGCTCCAAGCTGGGATTAGGATGAAACGTGCGATGAAACCACTCCGGAATTCTACTTCTTCGATCTGTTGTAGAAACCAGTCCGTCGTTGAGGCCGTGATGATTGAGATGGCCGGATATTGAATCTCAAATTTGCTTGAGCTCAGCTCTCTGATATATCGCCTTGGGCTGTCGAAAAGGTCTGCCAAAAGCCCTTTTCCGCCCGTCATGTAGTTTTTGTTGAGCATGCCAAAAAAAGTCAAAAACTCTCCGTGAAATATCGCACCGTAAGGTCTCTTGGAGAGTGCCTGACACAAACTTTCCGTGGAAAACTCCTGTGGAAGTGCGATATCGTCGAAGGCTCTAAAAAGAATCGTCCTTGCGAGGTCGATGCTCGTCGTTTTTCTATAAGCGCTGCTTGGCCCGAGGAGGATGAGCCAGAGGTTTGGATATATCCTTCGCGGGCCGAATGTGACATAGACGTTGTTTTTTAAGCCAACCGCGATGCAAAAGAGCGAGCAGAAAGTCGAGTAGACAAAAGGAGCGTCGGAAACTTTCATTGCGTAATCTTTGTATTGCTCGATGAACATTTCTCGCCTCCTTCCCGTTCCTTGTAGAAGACGGTGATTGTGATGTGCAGATCTTTGGCAAGTCCTACGGCGCACTCAGACTGGGCAACATGTGTGATTTCGATGTTTTGGTGTTTTTCGAGCCATTCTGAGATTTCCTTCTTTACCAAGTCGTGCCCGATGCTAGTAAAGATTTTTGCTTTCAGCTTCTTTCTGCTACTCATCTTGCGCACCTCCGACGAAAACGCTCAGGAAGAT
>QMND01000052.1 GCA_003647605.1 Candidatus Shapirobacteria bacterium
GTAGGAGTGGATGCGTTAAGAAAAATTGCCTTCCACTTGAAACCGATTATGCCAGAAAGTTGTAAAAAGATAGAAGAAGTCTTTGAAGGGAAAATAAAAGCAATGAAAAAACCATTGTTTGAAAGGTTAAAATGATTGATACACACGCTCATTTGGTTGACGAAAAACAGACAGATGTAGATAAAATAATAAAAAAGGCAGTGGGGGTAGGAGTTAAAAAAATAGTTTTGGCTGGTAGTAATATAGAAGATTCGGTAAAAAATGTATTGTTGACTGAAAAATATAAGGGTATTTTGTATCCAGCAGTAGGAATTCATCCTCAAGAAAAAATTAGCGAAGACAGCCAAATAGATAGGTGGTTAAAAAAATTGGAAAAATTAATAAAAGAAAACGAGGTGATAGCTATAGGTGAATGCGGTTTAGATTATTCACAGCTAAATGAAAATGATAGGCAAATAAAAATAAATAGGCAAGAAAAATTATTTAGAAACCAAATATGTTTGAGTTTAAAATATAAATTACCGTTGATTATTCATGCTAGAAAGGCAGTGGATGAGACGGTAGAAATTTTAAGTCAATATAAAAAAACTCAGGGGGTATTTCATTGTTATGCTGGTGGCAAAAAAAGAATTAAAAAAGTTGATAGTTTAGGTAAGAACTGGTATTTTGGTTTTGATGGAAATTTGACTTATGAAGTAGGTTTGGAAGAAGTAGTAAAGATGGTAAATAAAAATAGATTGTTGTTAGAAACAGACTCACCTTTTTTGACTCCAATACCTTATAGAGGCGAAAAAAACCAACCGGCATATGTCAAATATGTTTACGAAAAAGTGGCTAGGATATGGGAAATGAAAGTTAGTGAGGTGGAAAAAATTGTTGACAAAAACGCGGCGAAGTTGATGGGGTTGGTTTAGGTAATATAATCAACTAAAATTTGTTCTAGTTCTTTGTTGTCGGGAAACTGATCGATTAAAATCGGTTCGTCGTCAATTAACAAAATAGTTTCACCTTGAATACCTAACTGATAAACATGATACATATCTTGAACATGTTCTGGTTCTTCTTCTATCTGATAAGACTGACAAATCTTTTCTATTGCTCTAAATAATTTTTTACCTTCTGGACTGCCTCGATCATAAAGCTGAATTCTCATAAAATGATTAAAATAGACAAGAATAAACAAGTCAAGAAGTAATTTGTGGGTATTGTTGTTTTTGCCACAGGTTTAAGGTATTAATCAACAATGAAACCACTGTCATAGGTCCAACTCCACCAGGAACAGGAGTAATAAAAGAAGCCTTGGTTGAAATTGATTCAAAATCAAAATCACCTACCAAATTACCCGTTTGAGGATGTTTATTGATACCAATATCGACTAAAGTAGCATGGTGTTTAACATAGTCGGCCTTGATAAAGTTGGATTGACCAACAGCAGAGATTAAAATATCGGCCTGAAGGCATTTTGATTGTAAATCTTGTGTATGAGAATGACACAAACTAACAGTGCAATTTTTATTATTTAACATGGCTAATAAAGGCAAACCAACCTCAATGGAACGGCCAACAATTACCGTATTTTTACCGTCAAGGGGAATGGAATAGTGGTCTAAGAGCTTAATAACACCCAAAGCAGTGGCTGAAGGAATGGCTGAGGGACTATTTTGGAAAAGTAGACCTAAGTTTAGCGCATTTAAGCCATCGGCATCTTTGCTGGGAGAAATTTGATTGAGCAAGTTTAAACGATTTAAATGACTAGGTAGGGGTAGTTGAAGAATGAAGGCGGTAACATTAGAATCATGATTAAGTCGGTTGATAAGTTGACTAATTTCTGTCTGAGTAACAGTGGTTGGTAAATGGTAAAGTTTGGTAATTATGCCAACTTGCTCGGCTTTTTGTTGTTTAATTGAAACATATTTAAGAGAAGCTGGGTCGTCCCCTACTAAGATAATGTCTAATTTTATTTTAGCCTGTTGCTGATTAATTTGAATTTTCAAGTCTGATAATAATTTATCCGACACCAGTCGGCCGTCTAAAATTTGCATAGGTTATTATAGCAGTAGTGTTGTTCCCTACTGCGAGCAGATCCCACAGGGGGGTGCAAAAGGCGTCATTAACAGCAAATAAGTGTATAATTCGACAGTGATAATTATTAAGAATAAAAAACAAATTAATGGTATCAGAAAATCGTCAAAGTTGGCTAGACAGACATTGTTGGAGGTGGGTAAACATATTAAGCCAGGTGTATCAACTGAATTTTTGGATAAAATAGCAGTTGATTTTATAAAAAAACACAAAGCAATCGCAGCTCCTTTGAATTATGGTGGTTTTCCTAAAAGTATTTGCACCTCAATTAACAATGTGGTTTGTCACGGTATCCCCTCCTCTAAAGAAATATTGAAAGATGGTGACATCATTAATGTCGATATAACCACAATTTTAGACGGCTATTATGGTGATACTTCTATAACTTTTGGAGTGGGAGAGATCTCTAAACAGGCCCAACAATTAATTGATGTAACTAAAAAGGCAATGGTTTTAGCTATAAAAAAATTAAAATCGGGTAGGAAATTAAATGATTGTGTAGGTCAAACAATTGATGAGTACATATCAACTTTTGCTTATAGTGCGGTTAGACAGTTTGGAGGGCATGGAGTGGGAATAAAATTTCATGAAGAGCCTTTGGTTTTTCACTATCGGTTGCAGGAACATTATGATAATTTAAAAAATAATCCGATATTAAAAGAGGGGATGATTTTAACAGTTGAACCGATGATAAATGCTTCTTTGGAATGGGAAGTAAAGATAGATGAAAACGATGGTTGGACGGTGAGAACTATAGACGGAGCTTTGTCAGCTCAGTTTGAACATACGATTTTAATTACTAAAAATGGACATGAGGTATTAACTAAATTGGAAGAAGAAAATCTTTAACCGGTTTGGAGTTGCCAGAAGTGGGAATATAGGCTGTTAGGATCTTTAAGTAGTTGATAGTGAGAACCAACCTCGGCAATTTGACCATTTTTCATAACTACAATTTTCTCAGCCTTAATAACGGTAGACAGACGATGGGCAATAACTAAAGTCGTTTTATTTTTGGAAGCCTTCCAAAAAGCATCTTGTATTTTCTTCTCCGAATCAGAATCTAATTGAGAAGTAGCTTCGTCAAAAATAATAATACTAGGGTTAGACAAAATCATCCTAGCAATAGCCAATCTTTGTTTCTGTCCACCAGATAGTTTAACTCCCCTTTCGCCAACTTTAGTTTGATATTTAAGAGGTAGGGTCATAATAAAAGAATGTAAATTGGCCATCTTGGAGGCGGATACAATTTCTTGTTTGGTGGCTCTAGTTCTACCATAGGCAATATTGTAAGCAATGGTGTTATTAAACATAATTGGTTCTTGAGGCACAACCCCCATAAAAGATCTAAGTCTGTCTTTGTTGAACTTTTTAATATCAATTCCGTCTAGAGATATCTGGCCTTTGTCGACATCGTAAAACCGCATTAGCAACTTAACTAGAGTGGTTTTACCCACACCTGAATGACCAACAAAAGCAACTGATTGACCCTGTCGAATTTCTAGGTTGATATTTTTGACAGCTAATTGATCAGTTTCTGGATAAGAAAAACTGACATGGTCAAAAACTATTTCCCCTCGGGCACTTCTTTTATTGACAGGAATAACAGGATCTTTAACTTCTTCTGTTTCGTCTAAAACTTTAAAATATTTCTTAAGATCGGTTTGAGATTTGGCAATGTTTCTAAAACCATAAACCAATTCGAAAAAATTAGCATAAAAAGTGGTAATAAAAGCAAAAACCATTAAGAAATCACCAGCACCCAATTGGTGACTTTTTAACTGACCAATGGTCATTAGGATGGTAAACAACATAGTTAAGTTACCTAAACTACCAACAGAAAAACCAATAATTCTGAAAGAATAAGCAAAATCCCAAAATCTTTTCATCCACAATTTGTAAAGTTTCTTGATTCGATTTAATTCCCAATTTTCTTTGGCAAACAGTTTAACAGTTTCAAAATTAATGAGATTGTCGACAACAGTATGGGAAATATCATCTTCTGACCTGTTGAGTTCTATCCTAGTTTTAATATTATGCTTGATTAGGAAAAAAGCCATAAAAGTGTTGAGAAAAAATGAAAGAATTAAAATTAGAACGATTTGCCAATCTAGGGAATAGAAAAAAAATAAAGTAACGATAAATCTAACTATAATTCTAAAAAGTTTAATATTTATCTCGTGATGCAGATTCCAAAAAGCATTATCACCTCTTTTGATGGAACTTATGAGAGCCCCAGTGCTTTTGCGCAAATGAAAGGCAAAATCTAAATCTTGAATTTTCTTGAAAATAGTTAATTTGGCATCTCTAGAAGCTAAGGACATAAAACGATCCCCAGACCAATAGGTTAAGTTGTCTAAAAGCATTTTAAGAAAACGAAAGCCAATGAAAATAATTAAAGTAGTGTAGAGTAGTTGATAATTTTGACTACCAATAGTGTCGGTAAAAAGTTTAATGAAATAGGGTTGGACACTTTCAGTAACGGCCAAGAGTGATAGTAAGATAACAAATAAAGCGAACCTAAATGGACAGGCTAACAAAAAACGATAATAATGTTTGTAGGTTTTGAGCATATTAAGGTAAAAAAATACGGTATTATGATAACACAAAATTGAGCTATATGATTGTTGTATAATTTGTTATGAAAAAAGTGGACCAAAGATCGGCAGCTGTCATTTTAGTGGATAAAAACAGAGTTTTATTGCAACTTAGAGACAACATTCCTAATATTGTTTATCCTGGTTATTGGTCTATCCCTGGAGGAAAAATAGAAGATAGTGAAAATGCCAAAGACGCCTCTAAAAGAGAACTTAAAGAAGAAACTGGCTATGTGGCCGACAAGGTTGTTCTTTTAAAAAAAGAAATTTATAGTTTGGACGATGGCAGAATTATAGAAAGGAATATTTTTTGGACTAAATATGATGGCCAACAAAAAATAGAATGTTTTGAGGGTCAAAAGATGAAGTTTAAAAATTTAGATGAGATGGGGAGGATGAAGTTGTATCCAGGTCATTTAAAATTTATCAAGGAAGCAATAAAACTAGCACAAAAATAAGTTATTTTTGTTTGTTTCTATGGTGAAAGAACTTAGCAATAAACCAAAGTATTAAAACAAAAGGTGAATAGACCATGACCCAGATAAATAAGTTGGCTAAAAGTCTAAAATTGGAAATTAAAGATCTAATTGCCTTTTTAAAAATAACCTTTGGCCGCCAAGCTTTGGTTGGAGTATAGGGTAATTCTAATTCATCAGTAGACAAATAAATGGTTAATTTAGTAAATTCAGCCGATTTTTTTAAATATTTTTGTCGACCAACTAAATTATCTATTTGTCTTTGTAAATTAGTTAATTCTCGTTGAACATTTAATAGATCTGAAA
>QMND01000053.1 GCA_003647605.1 Candidatus Shapirobacteria bacterium
ATTCTAAATTGGGGATAGATATTAAGGTTAACGAGAAACCGATTTTATTTCAATAAAAAGCATGGTGAAAATTTATAAATTAAAAATTTATTGCATATAATGTTTCGGGCTATACAAAGTTAGCTGATTTTTCTAAAGATCCTAAAATTGTTAATATCTGTTTCTTTAGTTTCGGAAGGTCCTTTTTGGAAGTCGCCCAAACTATGCTCATCTCAATTCCAAAATAATGGTGAATCAGTTTGTCGCGCATACCAGCTATTTCACGCCACTCAACTTCTGGATATTTTTTTCTGAAAAAAGCTGGTAAATTTTTGGCTGCTTCGCCGATAATTTCAATTCTTCTTACGACCGCATCTTGAGTCTTAATATCCCCCAAAAAATCCTCTTCTGAAATACCTTCTAAGAATCTTTCAACTTCATTAATACTTTCCAAGATGTGCTCAAGAAAAATTTTAGGATTTTTTTTCATAAATAATCTGTTGTTCTTTTAAAATAATATCCTTGAGTAGTGGGTGGATGGAACCATATGTTAGCAGGTCAACTTTTTGGCCTAATTTATCTTCTAAGTCAAACTGCAGCTTGACTAGATCAAGCAAGCTTTTACCGTCCTCTAGTTGAACCAAGACATCAACATCGCTTTTTTTTCTTGCCTCGCCCCGAACCACGGATCCAAAAAGAGCTGCCTTAAGCACCCCCTGAGACTTTAGAACAGGTAAGATTTTAATACTGATATCTTGGATTGTCATCAATTAAATTTTAACACAGAAGGCAAAAACAAAAAAATCGGCTAATTTGGGTTGAAGTCTGACAAATAATTAAACTTTTTACTCAAATGACTTCTATTTTGTTTCCGTCAATATCGGTAAACATGAAAGTTTTGCCCCAGCCGAAGTCTTTTACTTCCGTTAATACATTAACTTTCTTTTCTAAAAGTATGTTGTATATATTATCAACGTCGTTTGTTTTTAATATAACCGTTTGCTTGCCAGGAACTTTTTCAGGAGAGTCGGCAAGGTTAATTGCAAAACTGGTTTTATCATCAGGATTTACTTTTAATTCAATAAAGTGACCATCATCTCGAATGAGTACGAAACCAAGCGTGTTAAGATAAAAAGACTTTGATTTATTAATGTTGTTTGTGTATACAATAACTGTATTTAGTGCATCGAACATAAATATTAGAGAGTGAAAAGTTTAATTATTTGTCAGGCATAGCCGCATATACTTTGTTATATGATGTAGCTCGATTAGAGCTATTTCACATAACGTTTCGGTATATCTGATGTCCTGCCGATAACTTATTTATTATATCAAATTTCGGCTGGATATGGGTGAGCCCCGAGCCGAGGGCTGAACCGCATATCCCTTGTTATACGCCCCGACGACTAAAAGGAGGAGAGCGCAGCGTGGCACGAAGCGTAGCGGAGTGAGTTCAAAAAATATTTTTCGTTCTCATTTATCAGATAGACTTTCCTAATTAATTATAAATTTCATTTTTCAAAACTCCTTATTCTTTTTCGTTAATAACAAACCATTCTCCCTCAGTTATAACTTCAATTTTACCATCAATTATCTTTAACGCAGAATCATCATCAAGGGCATAAATTGTTTTGTTTATTTCTTGTCCAACTTGTTCTATATTTTCTCTTCTCATTTTTTTAAACCATTCAGAATTTAAATGTGGCAAGAAATAAAAATCTACAAAATTTAAACCTTTTAATTCTTCAGTTTCAAGCATGTCTTCTTCATAAATTACTTGAGATAATTTTAAAGCTAAGTCAGGATTAGTAACCATACTTCCAGCAGAAACGCCAACATAAACCTTATCTTTTAATAAATCAGGTAATATTTTAGACAAACCTGATTTATTTAACCATCTCATCAGGTGGTAAGTATTTCCTCCTTCAAAAAACAAAACATCTGCTCTTTCCAAACTCGGCTTCCATATTTTTTCATCAACTGCTGAAATGTCTGTGATTTCAATTGATTTGAAGTTTTGTTTTTTTAAATTAATTAAGTCAGTAATAAACCAGTCTTTATCACCTGATTCAACATTGCTAGCAGTTGGTATAAAAACAACTATTGTATCTTCTGGCTTTTTGCCTGTCAATTCAAACAAGGCATTAGCAATTGAATTATTTGTAAGCCCACTTGATGTTAGTAATAGTTTCATAATATTAAAGAAAAAGAATTAAAATTTATAAATCAATCGTTTTCTGTAGCGGAGCGGAAGAAAACACAGTATCATCCCCCTCTTTTATTTTAGAAAAAATCAAAATTATTCCCCTTTTTAGAAAGCATATCATCATTTTACCTCTTAGAAAAATATTTTTTGAATTGCGTATAACTGGTTTTTATACAGAATATTTGTTATGTGTAATACTAACCTGTCTAAACAAATAATAGTAGATTTTAACACAAAAATTAAGTCAGTTTTTTGATGGCGCGGAGGAGAGAATCGAGGTCCAGGTCGTAATGCTGATAAAGTTTGGAATAATCTTTAGCTGATTGACCAAATTGGTTGTCAACAGCCAAATGGATAAAAGGAACCGATAAATTACTTTCTAGTAATAAATGTGCAATGGCTTCACCTAATCCTCCAATTTTTTGATGGTCTTCAACAACAATTAATTTACCTGTTTTTTTAAGACTGTGGAGAATTGTTTTTTGGTCTAAAGGTTTGATAGACGAAGCGTTGATAATTTCTAAAGACAATTTGTTTTTAAGTTTGACCTGAGCTTGAAGTGCAGTATCTAAAATAGGACCATGTCCAATAATGGTTAAATCTTGACCAAGTTGTAAGATGTGTGATTTGCCGATGGTAAAAGATAATTTAGGAGGAAAAAACAAAGGGGTATCAGGTCTGACTAGACGGAGATAGGCAGGTCGGCGACTGTGAGATATGGCGGTAGTGATTTTGGCAGTCTCAGTGGCATCAGCTGGAGAAAAAACTTCCATGTTAGGCAAAACTCGCATCAAAGCAATATCTTCTAACATTTGGTGAGTAGCCCCCAAAGCCCCCGACATCAGACCGGCATGAGAGCCGACAATTTTGACATTAGCATGGTTATAACAAATTGATTGTTTAATGACAGCCCAATTGATGGCCGGAGAGAAACAAGAAAAGGAAGCCACAAAAACAGTTTTGCCAGTTTTGGCCAAACCAGCCGCAACACCAGTCGCATTGTTTTCGGCCACTCCAGCTTCGATAAAACGATGGGGGAACTTTTGGGCAAACTTGGTTAGTTTTAAAGAAGACTTGAGATCAACAGAGACAACAAAAATGTTTTTATTTTTAGAAGCTAAGGCGGTCAGGGTATCGCCAAAGGCTTGTCGTATCGAAGCTAATTTTGTTTTATTTTTCATAATCCTTGAGATATTTCTTTAACAGTCTGTTGATAAAGTTTAGAAGATAAATTTTTTAAGTCATGATAATGATAATCGTGTTGCATAAAAGAAACACCTTTGGCAAAAGTGGTGTGAGCTATGATGGCAGTAGGACGAATCGATTGAGTGGCTTGTTTGAAGGCGCGAAGGATTTGTTTAAAATCATGACCATTAACTTCTTTGACACTCCAACCAAAATGGATGTATTTGGCCCCCAAGTCTTCTAAAGGCATAATGTCATCAACAGCCCCATCAATTTGGTATTTATTGTTATCGACAATATTGATTAAATTGTTCAAATTGTATTTATTGGCAAAAGTGACGGCTTCCCAAATTTGACCTTCTTGATGTTCGGCATCAGAAGTTAAACAGATAGTAAACTTTTTTTTATGATCGATTTTGTCAGCCAAAGCCAAACCTGTGGCGAAAGATAGCCCTTGCCCTAAAGAACCTGAGGAATAAGAAACTCCGGGAACATCGGTGGAAACATGGCCTTGTAAAATAGACTTAAATTGAGAATATGTTTTGAGTTTGGAAACGGAAAAATAGTTTTTAACTGATAAAACGGCATAAAGAGCCGGACATAAATGGCCGGCTGAAAGAATAAAACGGTCGTCTTTAGCAGACGGTTGGGAATCAGAGAAAGAAAAAAGGTCAGAAAAGTAGACAGTGTTGATTAAGTCGATAGATGATAATGGTCCGCCTAGATGAGAGGATTGTGAGTAGTAATTAATATCGAGAATATGTTTACGCAAACGCTTAGATAATTTTTGGAGTTTTTTGATTTTGGGGTTAGAAAAAAGACTCATATTTTAAGTATAGACTAAAAATTGTGCTAAAGTAGGCATTAGATGAGGGATTTTTATGATAAATACTATAAAGGTATTCGAGGTTTTGTGGCTAAAAAGGTAGATGATGATGAAGATGTGGAAGAATTGGTTAATAAAATATTGCTAGCTGGCTGGAATGCTTTACCAACTTTCAAAGGTAAATCTAAACAATTTAGTTGGTTGTGTGGAATTGCTAAACACAAAATAATCGATTTTTATAGAAAAGAGAAACTAAAAACTGTCCTGTTTTCGGCTATGCCTGGTATAGAGGCAGTGGCCGAAAAGGCTTTGGGGCCAGAGGCAGAAAGTTTGAAGACAGAGTTGAAAGAAGAGTTAAAAAATAAGTTAAAAAAATTAAGTGAGGGATATGCAAAAATTTTGCGACTTAAATATATAGAAGGTTTTAAGGTGAAGGAAATCGCCGACAAATTGAAGACAAGCGCTAAGGCGATTGAGTCTAAATTGTCGAGAGCTAGACAAGCCTTAAGAAAAGTCTATGAAAAAAATAATTAAATTAAGTTTGTTGTTGATAATTAGACAAGTGTGGTTGTGGCTGTGCAATTTGTATTTGTTGAGTTATGAACCATTTAATGTGTTAAAGAAAATAAAAGAAGATAGGGATAAATCACAATTTTTATTAGTGGGAGGTAGCTTGTCAATACCAATGTTGATTTATGTAGTGATGCGATTGATTACTGACCCGTTGCTATATGGAAGCTGGCTAATGTCGGTAGGAAGTATTTTCAAATTAGCAATTTTGTTGGAATTACTAGGTATGGCTTATTTGATTTATTGGACAAATAGAGTGTTGAGGAGTTAAGAAATGGCTAGTCCTGCAGAAATATGGAGGTCGAGACACCAGAGATATAGATTAATAGGTGAAGTTTGTGAAGGTTGTGGAGCAAAAATTTTTCCACCTCGAGATGTTTGTCCTAGTTGTGGTAGTACAAAAACTGGGTATGAAATAATCAGAAGAAAAATCGATGTAAAAATAGACAGAAAAAATTGAGACACGGGCGGGAGTTGAACCCGCTTAGATGGTTTTGCAGACCATTGCCTAACCGTTCGGCCACCGTGTCAATGGTCTTATTTTAACAAAAAAAGATTGATTCGAGTTAAGGGATATTTTGTGGAGGTAAAATTAACTCTTTTCTCCCAATGAATCGCCTATTTCTAATTTATTAACACTTTGTTACATTAATCCTATGAAAATTTTACAAAAACTTAGAAATG
>QMND01000054.1 GCA_003647605.1 Candidatus Shapirobacteria bacterium
ATCTCTCTACGTCTCCGCCTCGCCTGCAAATTAATCCCAGCAGCCGAAGCTGCTATGATGGCTCCTAGCACACCTAGCTTCTCCCCAAGAGCACGGTAGCCGAGCGCTGCCATTGAGGTTTTGCACCGACTTGCTAAGAGTTCCCCGCCCAAGAGTCCTATCGCTGCTATACCCGCGCCAATTGTGGAAATCTTTTCACTCACTTTTTCGTCATTTGTCCACTTTTGATACGCTTTTATATTCTTCTCTTCGATGAATACACGCTTACCCGCTCTTGTTGTGACCCAAATACCTCTCTTTCCTCGAAAGGTTGTAATTTTTGGTTTCCTGGGCATTATCTTCCCTCCCCTTTATTTTAACTTCGTCGCTGTGACTCCTTAGTCTTCTAACAACCGCTCTCGAGCATACTTCGCCCTATTCGCAGCAGATATTATATATGTGCCTATACCAGCAACTGCTATAACAGCTCCTAATTGACGTACTTGTTTTGCTAAAGTAAGGTAACCACGCTTCTTCAGCGAATGATTACACACACTCGCTAAGAGCCCCCCACCCGCAATCCCAGTTACTGCCGCAGCTGTACCGAGTCGAGCGACTGTCGTTTTCGATTTTTCGGCGTTTGTCCACATTAGGTAAGTCTTTATACGGTCTTCCTCTATGAATACACGTCTGCCTGTTTTTGTTGTGACCCAAGTGCCTCTCTTTCCTTGAAAAGTTGTAATTTTCGGATTCCTAGACATTTTCTTCTCCTTTATATCTGGTTACTAGAGACACTCCTGCACCTGCGATTGCAATAGTAACACCCATCTTGCTGAGTTTACTACCGAGTGCACGGTACCCAAACTTTGCAAAAGCAGTTCTACATTGTAACGCAAGTGACGCGCCGCTCTTAACACCAACGGATGCTATAGACGATCCAACACCACTAACCCACCTAATGGCCTTTTTATTATTGGTCCATTTCTGATATGCTTTTATGTTCTTCTCTTCTATGAAGACACGTCTACCAGTCCTTAGTGTGAACCAAGCACCTCTCTTCCCTTTATAAGTAGTGATCCTCACGCTTCCTTTTTAAACTCCTATTGAAGGAGTAGTCAAGTTGTTATAAAGAATCAGAGGTGAACCTTTACAAGCAGTCGAACTATCTTTCCATGACTTTTCAACGACGGTGACTCCACGTACGCTTGAATTTCCCACTGCCCAGCTCTGTCAAAAACAACATTGTCTGCTTTTATCTTTGTGGGATTATCACCAAGGACAGTAGCGTCCCATGCGCCTGATTCTCCATTGGGTTTTTTATATTTTATTTTTTGTACAGACGTGCTAGACACGTCACATCCTACATCTAAAACAACATCTACTGTGTCACCTACAAAGACGTTAATCATCTTACAACCAACTGTCTAGCTCAATTTTATTAGTTATTTTGCTGCTTTGTTCAAGTTCTTTAATTACTTTACTACTTAGCTCAAATCCTTGAATCATCTTACTACTTAGCTCAAATCCTTGAATCATCTTACTACTTAGCTCAAATCCTTGAATCATTTTACTACTTAGTGCAAGCTCCCCTATTACTTCACTACGTAGCTCAAACTCCCTAACCACCTCACTATCAAACTCAAGTCCTTCAGTTATTCCACTACCTGCTTCGAATTCTTCGACTACTTCACTACCTGCCTCCAGCCTTTCAGTTACTTCACTACCTTCTTCGAACCCTTCAATTGCTCTGCTATCTAACTCAAGTTTCTTCTCAAAGGGCAGCAATGGAGTGAGAACTGCGTCGACACTCCATATGGTGGAAAGAGCGAGCTTTTTGAGTAAGGCATCAATATCGTAGGCCAGGCCAGATAGTACTACATCGATGACGAATTCAACAGTAATTTGAAGCTTTTGCAACAGAGCTGAGCAGGAATAACTAGTGTTGAGGTTTAACCTCTGTAATAGCGCGTTTATAGTTGCGCTCTCCTCGAGTCCAAAAGACTGAAGTAGGGTGTCAATAACAGCTTGTACAAGCTGCTTTTTTGACAGTAAAGTGTCGGCACTTAGTTGTGCTTCTTGTGTTGTAGTAAGAAGTGTATCAATTGAGATACCTTGTGTCAAAGCTAGTTTTTGTAATAGTGTGTCGATGGTGCTTTCAGTTGATAAGTCTAAAGCTTTTAGGAAGGTATCAATCGTAATAGAACTTGTTAGTTGTTTTGACAACAAGGCGCTTGCTGTAGTTGATGTACTTAGATCTAACTTCTTGATCAGAGTGTCAACAGTTATGAACTCTTGAGGTGCAGCTCCAATAATAGCATCGATTGTCGTGGAAGTAGAGACACCTAATTTTTTCAGTAATGAGTCAATTGTGGTTGAAGTTAAACCAAGCTTCTGGAGTAGTGTGTCAACCGTTGATGACGTTGTTAGACCTAAAGCTTTCAGTAGGCCATCTACAGTGATGGATGAGAGAAGTGCTTTTTGTAGTAAGGCATCTATATTAAGCGCTTCTAATCCCTGTTTTTGTAGCAAGGCATCAACAGCGACTTGGTCTGACAAGCCAAGTGCTTGAAGCAAACTATCAACCGTGTAAGACGATGTGGAGGCCCCACCAGGAGCCCTCATCACAGCATAGTGACCAATATAGGTCCTCACAGGCCTGAAGCTCGTCTTGCTCTTCTTTGTTACAGGACATCCACTGTAATTAGCCATAAGGTTTATTGTGGTCTTGTTTTAAAGCTCTTCGCTCCATTGAAGGACCTTTCAGATCTGGAACTCGATTTACCTTTCCGTAGCTGTTTTGATCCTTCCCACTGTCTTCCTACTCTCACACTAAGCCCGACCTTTTTTGTTACTGAGGAACCAATATAGTTAGCCATTAGACACTCCTTGGTAAAATAACTGCCGCCCATTGATAGATATGGAAAACGTCATAAGTAACCCCTCCGTATTCAATTGTATCTTCAGAGACAACATTCTGCTTATTTTTATCTAAAGCATACAAATGCTTGAAATAACCAAGATAGTCTTGGTACGTAGTATTAGATACCGTTAAAAGAAGAGGCCAGAAAAATCTTTTACTATTTGGGTATCTCTTACTATTAGAATCATCAGTGGGTCCAATTCTAGCAGTAGTGTAGGTACAATTTACTCCAACCACTCCATTATAGTAAAACTGGACACACCCACTACTATAAGGAAATTGATAATGGGAAATAAAATTAGGCATTGGGTCCTCGCCTACCCGTGCTCCACTAGAGTATGAGTTATTAAGATGAGTAAAAGTAATAGTTGTATCGGAAATAGAAGAAATTTGAGCTCTCTCACAGTTTTCATCATCCATAATTAGATAATACTCACCTTCCTCTAAAGGATCCGCAGTGTCAACTTGAACCGAGACATTATCTCCCGCTGATATGGATGACTGTGTGGTGGCATAATCTGAATTGTACACTGTATCATAACTCCCACCATACCAGCAGTAATAAGCTGATCCGACTAAAGTAATGACTACTACGTGGTCTTTATCACCATAAAACCAGTAGTTATGTGCTGACCCACTAGAATAGATATAACTATAATTGTCTCCGCTTTGTTTTTTCCCGGTATGATTTACATTATCCCAACTTAAGTACTGCCTTACATCTATACGATGGCTCCCTGCATTTCTAGTAAACTTGATACAGATTTTCTGTTTAGTATCCTCCCCCGTACTAGTAGCTACAAAGTATCCACTACCACTTCGTTGGTCATCGTGATCGGTCCATCCAACAGTGTCCACCAGAAAATCGTGTAGCTTATCCAACAAGTCTAACTCATCATTGGCTGAACCTTTTAACACTGTATGATAACTCATAGCTTACCCTCCTTTGTCTAACGACAACACGCACGGTGTAGGTACTCCGCTATGGGGTAAGGACGGTAGGTCTTTACCCCCTCTCTTTATAGGCTCTTGTAACTGTCGTTACACATCTGGTCAAGCGGAGGAATTTAAAGGTGAGTCTTCACGAGTAAATAGACTATCTTTCCATGACTCTTCAACGTTGCTGATTCTATATATGCTTGAATTTCCCATTGACCGGCTTTGTCAAAGACAACGTTGCTTGATTCTATTTTTGTAGGATCATCACCGAGGACGGCGTCCCATGCGCCCGTTTCCCCGTTAGGCTTTCTGTACTTTATCTTTCTCACAACTGAGTCAGATACGTCACATCCTACATTTAAGATAATATCTACTAAGTCACCTACAAAGACGTTAATCATTTCGTAACCCAACTATCTAACTCAATCTTACTAGTTATTCCAAAATGACCCAATTGTGCCCGGATGATATAAAACTTATTCCTATTTAATCCTTCTTTACCCCATTTGTGACCAGTAGGTTTAACCACAACCACATAGCCCTTCTTGTAACATCCTCTCAAATCCTTCACCTCATTTTGGTGAACAGTATCACAAGCCTTTACAAGCAGCTCGGTGGACACTATTGCACCTCCACTTCAAAGCCTTCAGGGCCACCCATCTTCTATAACCACCATCTCTTCCTTCCTCAATTGAATCATGCCACACTTTATCCACCACTTATCATCGTACTTCTTCAATCTCCACTTCACTTACAGTTCCCTGCTCAGTAATCTCTAGCCTCTTTTTCGAGTTTTCTAACACGTAGATAGTTGGCAGCCTAGCGACTCCGCTCTTACCATATTTAACCTTATTTCGTCGATAAATTTTAAAGTAACCGTCCACAACCGAAAGCTCATAAACAGGGTTGTTAGTCGGAATTACTAGCTTCCCCTTCTTCGTCAGTATGTGAAACATTCGCACGCTAAAGGGGTACCATCCAATCTTCGCTATATCACCTTTAGGGATATCTCCAAAGTAGACCTCTGTTCCGTCAGGTGTAAACTGAGAGACAGCTAACCCTGATTTGTACTGCACTATCCAAAAATAGACTAATGGACGCTCTAGATCACCTTTAAATCTCATCCCAAACAAATGTATATGTAATGTCAGCCTGTTCACCTTGAGTGGCATCAGAGGCAACCTTCACTTGCGTTACAATATGTTTAGTTCTTCCTGCTGAGGTGTATTCTCCACTATCTACCTGCATTTTATTTGTCTCGGAATACGTGTTAATGTTTGTGGTTGGAGTTGTCTGCCCATTGTAGTAAGAGTGTCCACTTGTTCCATCCTCAATCGCATCACCAGATGTACCCGCGGTACCAGTTGCTTGGTCATAGCTAGCATCAGGACATCCATGATCACCAGAGTCCCTTTGGCAAACCCTTACTTCACCATTCGTGCCAAGCGTCCACGAATACGAGCTCGGGTACCACCTGATATTGCTTACTTTAGTGAAGGTACCACCCGCAATGTTTAAACAATGTGACTTCCAATACGAGTAATTAAACCCACTAGATGGGATGGGGATAGGATTACTAGTCCCTGGGTTGTAG
>QMND01000055.1 GCA_003647605.1 Candidatus Shapirobacteria bacterium
GTTGTATTCTTTGTATAAAGAACCAAAAAGATGGAAGAGGCAATTAATGTTGCCCAAGTTCGTGTGGAGGGTAATGACGGGAGGTTTAGTCAAAATTTCCTAGCAGGTTAACTTCTAGGGGTAAATCAATATTCCATCTTTGTTTGAATTGTTGTTGAACTAAACGAATTAGTTTGAGGTAATCGGAGGCGGTGGCTTGACCGGCGTTAAGAATAAAATTACCGTGTTTTTCCGATATTTGGGCATTGCCAATTTTTTTACCTTTGAGGTGTAATTGTTGATCTACAATCCAGCCAGTAGATCTGGGCTGTCCCCAAATGGGAACGGTAATGGATTCGGGTAGATTTTGAAATACAGAACCACAAGAATTGAAAGATTGAACTTTTTTCTTTTCGGCTATCCAACGATTAACTATTTGTTGAGCCTTGTGGGTGTCTCCTTGGTAGAGTTTGAAAATGGCGGATAAAATAAAAAGATGGGGGTTTTGTTGAAAAAAAGAGGAGTCGTATTGCCAATCGATGTTTGAGGCTAAAACAGTTTCTGTTTTTTGAGTCTTTAAATTATAGAAAGTTATGTTGTGGATGACATTTGATATATGATGATTGCCACCGTGGGCGTTGTACCAAATAGCCCCGCCGATTTGACCAGGGATATAGCTAAACCATTGAAGGCCGGTAACTTGTTGGGCCAGGCTCTTTTTGATGGCTTGAGATAGATCCAAACCAGTATCGATGTCGACGAATTGAAGAGGGGAGTTTGATTCATCATAGTCAAATTGTTTTAAGGATAGGTATTTTTTGGGATCGTTTTCGTAGTGTCTGGTTTTTTGGGTGGGGGTGATGGGGCTGGTGTTGGTGTTTTGAAATGTGGTGGGAGTAGATATGAGTTGAAAATTGGAAGAAGTGTTTTTGATGATAATACCTCTGATGCCTGAATCGGAGATGAGAGTATTGGAACCGTTACCCAAAAAGTGAATGGAAGAAAGAGGGTAAGAAATGGTATGAAGATATTTGAAGAGTTGAATAAGTTGTTGGTTGGTGGTAGTTTGGATGAAAATTTCGGCAGGACCGCCGATTTTTAGAGTAGTTAAAGGGGCGAGGGGAAAGTCTTTTTCGATTTTGAGTTGAGGAAAGTGATTTTTTAGCTGGGAATAAAGTTGAGAATTGTTCATAAAGTGATTGTAACATGACTACTTTGTATCTTATAGTTTGGTAGTAAAGATATAGTAAATTGTTATAGGTTGGTAGTGTGGAAAAGTGAACAAAATTGAGTTTATCCTATAACTGGTTAGAAGGATAAGGTTTTATATTGAACCCTTGTGAGGATAGCAAAAATAAAAAATATGCCATTTTGTGTGTTAGATGGGGCTAGCTTGGTAGACATTTCCTTGCATGTCTGTAAATGTATTTGGTCCGGTTTCAACAATTTGACTTGGGTGTTGGTGGGGGTGATATTGATTGTGGTTAACCCATGATTCATTGGAATCGAGAATGATGTGTCTACCGCTGGCTAGAGCAATGATGGCAGAAGTAGTTTGATTAGAGGTGCTAAGGCGAATATTGTCGACAGGAATATCTAGTGTGGTAGCCATGCGAAGAATAAGAATGGTCTTGTTAGTATAAGTTATGGAAGGGCGGTTGGGGGTGTGTTGAGATAGAGACAAAGGGCTTTCGTCGTAAACAAAATTAATAGCGTCGATGGCTATAGTTAAAACAGCTTGTTGAAAGCGGGCCTGTTCTTGTAATATTTGTTGTCGACGAGTTGGATTGCGGGCTTGGGCGACTTGTTGGGAGTAGTATTGGTTTACTTGTTCTAGGCCAGTGATGTCTGCTTGTTTGGTCCAGCTAAATGGTCGGTTGCGGTGCTTTCTGGAATAGTATCTAGTGAGCCTGTCTTTGATTGAAGGACTGAGAAAATTAGGGTGTTCTAGCCAGGCTTGGAGAGTAGGAGCATGGGTGGGTGTAAGTTGTAATTTTTCTAATTCTTGTTGATATCTTAGGGCAAGGAAATATGTGTCTGGTTTTTTAAGTTCAGTTAATCGAATTGGTCCCTCTTCGTTTGGTAAGTCTCCGTCGGCTATATCAGGTTCTTGGTGGTATTTTTCGTAGGCCTTTGGGCCTAAAAGGCGCCATATAAGCAGTGGTAGTTGTCGGTCCATATTGGTTTCTACCATCTGTGAAATTTGTTCTAGGGTGTCTGGGTCGGTGAGATCAGCAGACATAAGTTTGTCTATCCATGGTGAAATTGGTTGATGATATAGTGTTTCAATGCCGTAGATAAGTTGGGCGCGTTCATATCTTTCTTTTTCAGATTTGGTTATACGATTGATAGTATTTGCGGTTTTAGCTACGACAGGTTCTAGTTGTGGCCACATTCGAGTAATAGCATCGGCGGTGGTGGGATCAACTGATGGGTCTATTTGGCTGGCGGGATAATGTGCAAAATGCTGGCGAAGTCGTTTATATAATTCGAGTGTCTTTGGGGATTCGGCCAAGGTTTTTTCCAACCATTGGGGGTTTTGGTGATTAGTGAGCTGAAGACTTTGCTCTGGTGTGGGGGGGATATTTTTTCCGAGAAATTGATAAAGTTGTCGAGCTCGCTCATATAATTTTCTGGCAGTTTCTGTGTGTCTTTTATCGAATTGATTGGGTAGAAGTGTCGTCTTTTGTTTTGGGTTGTCGGTGGCTTTTTGTTGAATTCTTAACATTTGCAAAGCAACGGAGTATGCTTGTAGGGCTGTTGCTTCTATTTCTGTAAGTGAAAGTGTTTCTGGGTTAGATATAGTAAAAGGCGTTTGTGGGGTTATATCAACGATGGCTTGGGTAACTTCTATCATTTCGGGCACGGTTAGTATAGCTGGAGCATGTATGGTGGTGCTTTCTCTTAGGTCGGTGGTTATAACCGGGTGGCGAACACCTGTTTTAGGGTCGGCCTCGATGGATTTGTCAACTTGTATGGGTGTTAAGGGAAGCTCTTTAGATAAATTAAACGGTGGGGGTGGTAATTGAGGTGCTTGTCCGAACACTTTTAGATCTAACGGTGGTTCTGGTGAGGAATGTTGTGTTGTTTCCATATCTATAAAAGATTGTATATTAAAACTGGAAATGAATGGAAGTGGTAGGATAGATTATGATTTTAGGGGTTGATCCGGGTTTGGCCAATGTTGGTTGGGGGGTAGTAAAAGGGGAGACGGAATTGGTTGGTTATGGACAGATTAAGACCAAAGAGGGGTTGGATTTGGGTTTGAGATTAGTGATGATTTACGATAAATTGGCTGATTTAATAGATAAATATAAAGTGGAGGCTATGGCCATAGAGGGGCTTTATTTTGCTAAAAATGTGAAGTCGGCCATGAAAGTGGCTAAGGCGATGGGTGTGATTAGTTTGGTTGGTTTGAAGAAGGGGATTAAGGTGGTTGAATATACGCCTTTGCAAATTAAAGTAGCTTTGACCGGTTATGGAAGGGCTGATAAGGATCAAATTAAATATATGGTTCAAAAATTAACAGGAGTGGAAGAATTGAAGGAGTCAGATCATGCAGTCGATGCGGTGGCGGTGGCTTTGACCCATTTGATGACAAAGAAGTTGGGGTGAGTAAAAATTTGTTATTATAGTTTATGATTTCGAGTTTGAGGGGTGGATTATTAAGAAAAAAAAATAGTTGGATAGAGGTGGATGTGAATGGGGTGGGTTACGGAGTTAATGCTCCCAATGGCTGGATTAGTAAATTGTCTTTGGGGCAGGAGATAGAGGTTTTTACCTATATGGCTGTGTCGGAGAATGATATAAGTTTGTATGGTCTTGAGAAAGTGGAAGAAGTTGAGTTGTTCAAGTTATTGATTTCGGTGTCGGGTATAGGTCCTAAAAGCGGGATTTTGATTTTTAGTGATAAGTCGAGCCAGCAGATTAGGCAGGCAATTATGGAAGCTGATGTTGGTTTTTTTGAGAAAATTAAAGGGATTGGTAAAAAGACAGCTCAGCGGATTATTATAGATTTGAAGTCTAAAATCGGTAGTCAAAAGGAAATTGATTTAAAGTCGGAAGATGTAGATTGGAGTCAGGATGAGTTGTTTATGGCTTTGGTGCAATTGGGTTTTGATAAAAAAGAGATTAGGCAAGCGGTGGCTAAGGTGCCGGAAGAGGTGGAGAAATTGGAGGAGAGAATTGAGTGGTGCCTGAAGGTGATAAGGTAAAGTTAGGTGATGAAGTTGAGATAATTATCTGAGTTTATTTCTTTGAAAACAGAATTAGTGTAGGTTGTTGACCACAGTTGGGGAGCTTGGCTTTTTTGAGCTTGCCATTTAATTTCATAAGCAAATAATTTACCACTGTTTTCTTCGATTAAATCAATTTCTTGTTGTTGGTGGGTTCGCCAAAAGTAGTAATTGGTGAAGAAATTCGTATATGAGTTTTTTTTGATTCTTTCTATAATGACGAAATTTTCCCATAATTGCCCTAAATCATTTCGATTATCTATTTTGTTGAAATTGGATATCAAAGCGTTTCGAATACCTAAATCGTAAAAATAGTATTTGGACATTTTGGTGATTTCATTTCTAAGATTTCTAGAGAATCCAGATAGAGGAAAAATGACAAAGACTTTTTCTAAAAGATTTAGATATTTCATAACGGTTCTATAGTTAAGACCAACCTTTTGGCCGATTTCTACGGTTGATACTTGTGAACCTATTTGAAAAGCTAGGAGTTTGAGTATTTTTAAGATAACTTTGGCGTTTTTGACACCTTCAAATTCGAGTAAATCTTTGAGTAAATAGGAATTGGTAATTTGTTGGATAGTTTTTTGTTTGTTATTTTTGTGTTTAGTGGTGATGACTTCGGGATATGTTCCATAAATTAAATAATTTTCTAGATTAGTTTTTGTGTCAAATTTGTCTTGTTGAGCCAAGAGTTCTTTTTGGGAAAGGCTGTAGAGTTTGACCACATTTTTGCGACCAGTTAGGGGTTCTGATGTTTTTGAGGCAAGATCGAATGATGATGATCCAGTAGCAATGAAGTATCTGTCGGGGTAGTTGTCAACCATCAATTTTAGAGCTAGACCAATATTTTCAATTCGTTGAGCTTCGTCAATAACCAAGAGTTGATAATCGGCTACAAAATCTTGAGTGGATTGGAGACTGCATTGGGAAAGTTCGAGTCCTAGCTGGAGATTGTCACCGCTGACTATTTTATATTTGAGTTTGGTAGTGGATAGAAAGTTTTTGACAAGGGTGGTTTTGCCAACCTGTCTGGCTCCATAAATGATTAGAACCTTACCTTTTTTTAGTTGTTTTTTGATATTGACGATTCTTTTTATCATTAA